>CAZAHE010000001.1:0-35741 GCA_964484965.1 uncultured Acidiferrobacteraceae bacterium
GTCTCTTCGGCTCAAGGGGTGTTCGTCGCGCCCGCTGTCTGTTTCTCTAGTTAACACCTCAATATCGATAGTAGTCGGGCTTGAATGGACCCGACATGTCGACACAGATGTAATCCGCTTGGTCGTTACGTAATGTTGTCAATTGGGCACCGATCTTGTGAAGATGTAAACGAGCAACCTGCTCATCGAGTTTTTTCGGCAGCACATGCACTGACAGCGAATACTTTTCTGGAAGTTTCCAAAGTTCGATCTGGGCCAGCACCTGATTTGTAAAGGAGTTTGACATAACGAAACTCGGATGACCCGTTCCGCAACCAAGATTCACGAGACGCCCCTGGGCCAGCAGGATCAAGCGTTTTCCATCTGGGAAAATCACATGGTCCACTTGGTCTTTTATATTTTCCCATGGATAGTTCTGCAAGCTGCCGACATCGATTTCATTGTCGAAGTGACCAATGTTGCAAACAATCGCCTGGTTTTTCATCGATCGAAGGTGGTCAGCTGTAATGACGTGGTAATTCCCTGTCGCTGTTACAAAAATGTCGGCTTTGTCCGCCGCATAATCCATTGTTACGACCCGGTAGCCTTCCATCGCAGCCTGCATGGCACAGATTGGATCGATCTCGGTCACCCATACGGTTGCTCCGAGTCCGCGCAAAGACTGGGCGCTGCCTTTACCGACGTCACCATATCCCGCAACAACAGCGACCTTCCCAGCGATCATGACGTCAGTGGCTCGTTTGATACCGTCAACGAGTGATTCCCTGCAGCCGTAGAGGTTGTCGAATTTAGATTTAGTGACCGAATTGTTAACGTTGATGGCGGCACAAGGCAATTCACCGCGTTCCTGCATCTGGTAAAGGCGATGTACGCCTGTCGTTGTTTCCTCGGTAATACCCCGCAAGTTGTTTGCGATGCGTCCATAGAATCCGGGATCGCGCTCGAGGGTGAGCGCTATACTGTTGAATAGTGCGTCCTCCTCTGCGCTTTTTGGGTGCTGAATGAGACTGCGATCGTCGCTGGCACGCACTCCAAGTGTGACCAGTAAAGTGGCATCACCACCATCGTCTAAAATCATGTTGGGTGCTTTGTTGTCCGGCCATTGCATAATTCGATGGGTAAAGTCCCAGTATTCCTCCAACGACTCGCCTTTGTAAGCGAAGACAGGAATACCGCTGGCCGCTATAGCCGCTGCAGCATGATCCTGGGTGGAAAAAATATTGCACGAAGCCCAGCGAACTTCTGCACCGAGTGCGGTCAATGATTCGATTAGCACCGCAGTCTGGATAGTCATATGCAGCGAGCCGGCGATACGGGCTCCAGCCAGTGGTTGTTCTGCCTGATATTCCTCTCGGACTGCTATCAGCCCAGGCATTTCTGTCTCAGCGATGCGGATCTCCTTGCGCCCCCAATCGGCAAGGCTGAGATCTGCGACGACGTGATTTTGAGAGGAATTTGACGCAGTGTTCATCGTATGTTCTCCCGATAAACCAAGCGCCGTTGTTGCTCAAAAATCATACGGTCAAAGCCGAGCCTGGCAGGAGACTCCTGTCGCAGCGCTTCTCGGCAACCATACGGTCGGTCTACCGCTGGCTAGAAAATCATAGCCTCGAGTAGGTTAGGTCTCCATCGGTCCAAGGCCCGCATCTAAGCGCATGGCTTCGGCTTTGTCGGTCTTTTCCCAATGAAATTCGGGTTCTTCACGTCCAAAGTGGCCGTAGGCCGCACTCTTGCGGTAGATCGGCCGCAACAGGTCAAGTTCCTGGATGATACCTTTTGGACGCAGATCGAAATGGGCACGAACCAGTTTCTCAATATCCTCCTCTGGAATAGTAGCGCTGCCTTGCGTATTGACCATCAGTGATACTGGTTGGGCAACGCCGATGGCATAGGCCACCTGAACCTCGCACTGATCCGCGAGTCCTGCGGCGACGATATTCTTTGCGACGTAGCGCATTGCATAGGCTGCGGAGCGATCAACCTTGGAGGGATCTTTGCCAGAAAACGCGCCGCCGCCGTGGTGCGCGGCACCGCCATAGGTGTCTACTACGATCTTGCGGCCTGTAAGGCCACAATCACCGTGTGGTCCACCGATAACGAATTTACCCGTGGGATTCACAAGGTAACGTGTGCTGGCGGTAACCATATTTTCCGGTAGCACCGGCTTGATGATTTTTTCTATCACGGCATCGGTGAGCGTGCCATGGTCTACGTCCTGCGCATGCTGGGTGGAGAGAACGACCGTATCTATCGATACTGGACTGCCGTCCTCGTAAAGCACGGTAACCTGGCTTTTTGCATCTGGTCGCAGCCACGGTAAGTCCCCACTGCGTCGCACTTCGGCTTGGCGTTCGACGAGACGATGGGCATAGGTGATGGCAAAGGGCATCAGAACGTCAGTCTCACGACAGGCGAAACCGAACATCAGTCCTTGGTCGCCAGCCCCTTGCTCGAGATCAATTCCTTCACCCTCGTTAACGCCTTGGGCAATGTTGGGTGATTGTTTATCCAGGGCTATGATCACCGAGCAGCTTTTGTAGTCGTAGCCCATATCGGATGACGAATATCCGATATCGCGGATCGCTCCACGCACGATATCTGGATAATCCACCTGCGCTGAAGTAGTAATTTCACCTGATACAATCGCAAGACCGGTATTCACCAGCGTTTCACACGCCACCCGTGATGTAGGATCCTGTTCAATCAGCGCATCAAGGATCGAGTCGGAAATCTGATCAGCCATCTTGTCCGGGTGACCCTCAGAGACCGATTCCGAGGTAAACAGGAAACTGCGTGGCATAAGGTGATACCGCCGTTTAGTCGTAAACTAAAGAAGAGCGACGAATACTACCAGAACACGCACGTCCAGAAACGGCCATTGTTCGTAAGAATCCTGATGAACGATCCCACAGGTTTATATCTCGATTAGTCAATTTTTTTTAAGGTGATAGACCACCGGTGCGGGTCCATTTGATGTGATACGGACTTCGCATCGGCTTGCCCGTTGTTTTCGAGCCATCCAACGGCAAGCGTCTCGGCCATGATGTAGTCGCGGTACTTTTCCACAGCATCGTCAATCATGCCCGAGCCACTGATTCCGAGCGTAATCCGGTCAGAGACCTCGAGGCCTGCGCTTTTACGTGTTTCTTGCACCGTGCGAACCAGTTCACGGGCGAGTCCCTCAATTTCGAGCGCGGTCGTCAGCGCGGTATCGAGAGCGACTAGAAAACCTTCAGACTCGGCGCTGGTGAACCCTGCTGCTGCGACAGTTTCAACGAGCAGGTCCTCGGGTTCGAGCACTATGGTCTGGTCATCGACCTCAAGGGAGATCGTCTTGCCCGCAACCTGGGCTGAAGCCACTTCGCCACCGTCAATTTCAGTGAGCAAAGCACGCACGGCGGGTACGTATTTGCCGAGTCGCTTTCCGACCCGTGGCAAGTTCGGCTTGACCCGGTAGGTAACGATGTGGGCATCCTGCTCGATGAACTCGATGGCCTTAACATTAAGCTCGTCGAGCACCTGGTCTTCATGTGCTTTCAGCTGTGCCAGCATCGCTTTGTCAGGCACACGAACCAGTAATCGGGCCAGCGGTTGGCGTACCCGGATGCGGCTCGCCTCTCGGGCTGTACGGCCCAATGCAACCACTTTTTGAACTATAGACAATGCTTCGATCAAGTCGTCGTCTTGCCATGCGGCGTCGATCTGTGGCCACGGTGTCATATGCACACTGATTGGCGCAGATTGGTCGAGCGAACGTACTAGGTTTTGATATATCGCTTCACTAAGAAACGGCGTGAATGGCGCCATCAAGCGGTGTACCAGATCGAGGCACTGAAACAGTGTACGGTAAGCCGATTGCTTGTCACGACCGGAGTCACTTTTCCAGAACCGGCGCCGGTTACGGCGAACATACCAGTTGCTGAGTTGATCGACGAACGACTCGATCGACGACCCGGCAGAGTGTGCGTCGTAAGCATCCATGGCTGCACTGGTTTCGACAAGCGTGCGGTGGGCTAGTGCAAGAATCCAGCGATCAATCTGTGCACGTTCGGACAGCGGCAGATCCTCCATTACCTCGACTTCGTCTAACGATGCGTAGAGGACAAAAAAGGCATAGGTGTTCCATAATGTGTTTATAAAAGAACTCGCCACTTCTCCAATGATCGGAATGGATATGCGTTTTTGAACATCAGGCGTTAGGCGGGCCAGAAAATACCATCGCAGCGGGTCGGCTCCGATATGATCAAAAACATCGTAGGGGTCGAGAATGTTGCCCAGAGATTTAGACATCTTTTTCCCGTCGCCATCAACAATGTGGCTCAAGCAGACACAGTTTCGGTAAGCGACGCTATCTGAGACCAGCGCTGCGATAGCATGCAGGCTGTAGAACCATCCACGGGTCTGATCGATCGCCTCGCAGATATAGTCAGCTGGAAAGTGGTGTTGGAAAGTCTCGTGGTTGTCGAACGGATAGTGCCATTGGGCATATGACATAGCGCCGGAATCAAACCAGCAATCAATCACCTCGGGTACTCGGCGATATTCTCGTCCGTTATCCGGGTGGGTAAAGTAGATTGCATCAATCGCAGGCCTGTGCAGGTCGAGCGTATCCAGGGATCGCCCACACAAGGTTTCTAATTCGTTGACTGAGCCAATACAAATGTAATCGCCGTCGCCATCCGACCATACCGGCAGTGGTGTGCCCCAAAACCGTTCGCGCGACAAAGCCCAGTCGACGTTGTGTTCCAGCCAGTTTCCAAAGCGGCCGTCGCGAATGGTGTGTGGGACCCAGTTGATTGTCTGGTTCAACTCCACCATGCGCTCACGAACTGCAGTGGTACGTATGTACCAGGCGTTCTTTGCGTAGTAGATGAGCGGATCACCAGTGCGCCAGCCAAAGGGATAGTTGTGGCGGTGGGTGCCGGCGTGAAAGATTAGTCCTCGCTCGTGCAGCAGCTCAACAATAATCGGGTCGGCGTCCTTGAAGAAACGGCCACGCACCGGTGTGACCTCTTCCTTAAAACATCCGTCTAGTCCAACACCATGCACTACCGGCAGTGCATGGGCTTGGCCAAGGGCGAGATCGTCAACACCATAGGCGGGTGCTGTGTGGACAATACCGGTGCCCTCCTCGGTGCTGACGAAGTCTGCCGCCAGCACGCGGCAGATGTCGCCTTCAGCCGGCAAGTAGTCGAATAATCGTTGGTAACGCAGGCCCACTAGTTGTTGACCGCTGACTCGGCGGACAATCGAGTGAGGCCCTTCCCCAAGAACCCGATCAACTAGATCGCTGGCGATAATCAGGATCTCCTTATCGTGTTTGACGAAGGCATAGTCGATATCCTCACCCACAGCTAGCGCGAGATTGGCGGGCAGAGTCCATGGGGTCGTCGTCCAAACTAGAAAATAGGTGTTTTCCTCTCCGACGACAGAGAAACGGACGGTAATCGATGGATCGTCAACTTCGCGATATCCTTGAGCCACTTCGTGGGAAGACAACGTCGCACCGATACGGGGGTCGTAGGGCACCACTTTATAGTCGCGATAGATCAGGTCTTTGTCCCAAATCGTTTTCAGCAAATGCCACACGGATTCGATGTAGTCGTTATCAAGCGTGTAATACGCCTGGTCGAGGTCGACCCAGAATCCCATCCGCTCGGTCATTTTCTCCCAGTCGCCGATGTAGCGCATCACTGACTCGCGACAGCGACGAGTAAACTCAGCAATCCCTACCTGCCTTTCTATGTCGCTCTTGTCATAAATGCCGAGTTCTTTTTCGATCTCGTGTTCAACCGGTAGGCCGTGGGTGTCCCAGCCTGCCTTGCGTGGGGCATGGAATCCGCGCATGGTCTTGTAGCGTGGATAAATGTCCTTGAAAGCACGCGCCAGGACATGGTGGATGCCTGGTTTTCCGTTGGCCGTGGGAGGGCCCTCGTTGAACGTGAACAAGGGGCGGCCTTGAGACGCGTTCAACGTGCGGGAAAAAATCTCATTTTCACGCCAAAAGTCGAGAATGTGCGTTTCGAGTTGGGGGCCAGCGTAGCGGGAAGATACCGGTGAGAAAGACATCGAGTGTGATCCTTAGTGACTCGGTGCGGAGTGCGTCAAATAAACAACACAGGCAGCTGTGTTGCTGATCTGTGTTTCTGCACCTTCGAGCAGGTGGTCTAACCGGCTATCAACGATTTGGGTAAATGCGTGATTTGCACTACAGCGTTCGGATTTATTGATCAAGACAGGATATCCTTTAATTGATTAGCCAGAAGCTGTTTTGAGTAATGCTCGCAGGTGAACCGCGATGCTGCTCGCAAGCGCATCAAGGTCGTAGCCACCTTCAAGCACCGAAACCAAACGTCCAGCGCAATGTTTGTCCGCCATCTCTAACATGCGCTCTGTCATCCACCCGTAAAAGTCGGTGCTGAGATTGATTGCGCCGAGAGGGTCGGATTGGTGGGCATCAAACCCTGCCGATATAAGAATAGCGTCCGGCATAAAACGATCGATGGCCGGCAAAATTTTTTCACTGAAGGCTTCCGTGTAGTCCATATCACCGGCGCCAGCGGGCATCGGACAGTTTAGCGTAGCACCCTTGCCGCGTCCTTCACCTGCTTCCGAGCGATTTCCCGTGCCAGGATAGTGTGGGTACTGGTGGAGACTGGTAAAGAAAATAGAAGGGTCAGACTCGAAGGCATGTTGAGTGCCGTTGCCGTGATGTACATCCCAGTCAAGAATGAGAATCCGTTCTAGACCGTGTTGCTGCTGCAAATATCTCGCCGCGATGGCGATGTTGTTGAAAATGCAAAAGCCCAGCGCATTATTGTATTCAGCGTGGTGACCAGGGGGTCTCACCAGAGCAAAGCCATTATCCGCGTTTCCCGCGACTACCTCATCGAGGACATTCAGCAGACCTCCTGCCGCCAGCAGTGCGACATCGTACGAAGCACCACTCAGCGCAACATCGGGTGTGTCGAGGTATGGTGCTCGCTCACGACAGGCTGCCTGTGCTCGTTCGCTAAGGGCGGGATGATGTATCCGGTGTATCCAGTCGAGATCGCATACTTCAGCATGAACGGGCGTCAGTGAATCAAAGAACGCCTGTTTACGAAGGTGGACCATTGTCGCGCGCAGCCGATCAGGGCGTTCAGGATGCCCCCGGCCGGTGTCGTGTTCGAGGAAACGTGGATCGAAAAGGAACGCGGTGGTCATGTGTTTTTCAATGTTTGTGAGAAAGTGTGTGATAAACGAGCGGAACAAGTTTTTGTAAACTGATTATTGTCTGTGTTCATCCAAATAAAGCAGTCTTTTTCAGTACACTTGACCCTGCTATGTTAATTTCTGATTCGCATCAGTTTGTTTTCGTTCACGTGGCTAAGACAGGGGGCGATAGTATAAAACTGGCTCTGTGGCCGTTGTCCATTGGCCCCAATCTTTCACACAGGAGTTCTATATTGCGTTACGCTGGGTTGCCGCGGGATTACCGGCGCTTTCGTTTCCGTGTACACGACACGGTCCAGCGGCTCGAACGGCAGGTTCCGGCAGAGATTTATCAGCGTTACTTCAAGTTTGCCTTTGTCAGGAACCCCTGGGACCGCCTGGTGTCCGCATATAGTGATCGTCTTAATAGGCCTCGTCGACGCCCTGGCAGACTGTTCCAAACGACTAATACTTTTGATGAGTACGTGCATTTCGAAGCTAGACGGGGCAAGCTGTTTCAACACAAGCAACTGGCTGGTGCTGGTGGGCAAATTACACTGGATTTTATCGGTCGCTTTGAAACGCTGCAGGAAGACTTTGCCACGGTTTGCACAAGGCTTGGCATAGGTATCGCCCTGCCCCACGTCAATCGCACACACCACAGACCGTATCACCAATATTATGACGTTGCCTTGCGTGATTTTGTTGCCCGGCACTGGCAGCGCGATATCGAAGCGTTTGGGTACGAGTACTAGAAATGGCCGGCATGCTAGTGATACTTTTTGCGCTGCTGGTGATCGGCGCGGTCGCGGCACGGGTTTGCAGGCCACTGCCCGCAGCTGATGGACATTTGCCGCTGGTGGGTACCGAGACCGATATCGAGATCGACAGTTTTACGGTTGGCACTTTCAATATTCATCGTGCGAGAGGTTTGGATGGTCGCAAGGACCTGTCGCGTGTGGCAGCAGTGATCGCTGGTTGTGATGTCGTCGGATTACAGGAGGTAGAGGGTGAAAGCTTGTTCAAGCGAGAGAACCAGGGCGAAACACTGGCGCGCCGATTGGACTGTTGGGCACATTTCTCGCCCACGCGCCTACGAGCCTTTTTTCCCGAACGAGGCAATGCGCTCCTGAGTCGTGTGCCCGTGACCGCATGGCGGCGCCGGCCATTACCGATTATTCGGGGTAAGGGTTATCGCAATTTTACCGAATATACGTTATCGATCGGTGATCAGGTGATCGTGCTGATTAATACCCATTTGTCCAAGCCCGATGGGAATACTGCAGGATTGGAACAGGTGCTGTCAGCGTTTTTACACCATCAACATGCTGTTTTGCTCGGGGACTTCAATGCCGCGTCCACTCACCCGGGCTTTGCCCGACTGCGTGATGGGCATACGATAGATGCTATTGGCGGTACAGGAGATGAGCGTGTTGATCACATATTCGTGCGTGGCTTAAAGGTGTTGTCGACATGGTCCTTTCCCGCTGGACCGTCGGACCATCCTTTTTTCGCCGCGCGACTATCTCTGGTGTGACCCGGAACCCCTTTCATGGCACACGACTGGCGCAGGCACTGTTACATGATTTTGTCGACGCGCTGGGTATTCCAAGACACTTTTGTCATCGCCGAACGGAGCTCTGAGATAGCCTGTTGCTGAACGAACGGATTGTCTTGCCAGTTGTGCAAGAAGCGACGCAGGTCGCGTCTGATGCGTTGTTGCGCGAGGAATTGGTACCAATGCTGACAGGTTGCATCGAGATCAATCAGCACTGGGCCGTCATCTGTACAGATGATGTTGGTCGCCTTAAGGTCGCCGTGTGAGCAGTCTGAATTCCACAGCTTAACCAGCATTTCAGCGACCAGTGGAATCACCGATAGCGCACTTTGTGGATGTTTCTCGAGGATTAGTTGACAATGGTTGCCGTGGACAAACTCGGAAATTAGCCACGAACGCGTCTTCAATCCGAGATGCTTTTCTTGTATCCAGCCGATCGGCGGGGCGACGGCAACGCCGATCTTCGACAAGGCGTGCGCCTGTATCCAGCAATTTTCAGCTCGTGAGCGTTGAAAAGGCCGGCGAGCCGCGTGGATTAGATTTTTGGTGTTATAGCGCTTTACGATACAGCGACGATCGTCAATTTCTATTTCACCAACAGTCGTTGTTTTGTCTGATTTGATAATGCGACAGCGCCGGTCGGATAGGGTTGTATCGGGGTTTTTCAGCACTTGCTTAAGCGCGTCGGAAGCATAACGCTCGTCGTATTGGCCGTTACGACTGGTGATGTGGATACACTTGATATCGAATGCCTTCGATGTAAGCACGTGTCGCCGCATTGCGCCCGTTGTGGATGATTACCGCTCGTGCTGTTTCAGTGTTGCGGGCGGGTTTCAGCCACTCCGATGTGCCGCATCGACTGAGCATCTTTACCGCGACGTTTTTCGGATCGACGCAGGTTGCGAGCTCTGGACTCTACATTCTTGAGAAACGGTCTTTTGCCAAGAACGCGCCACCACCATGCTGCAAAGCGTCTTTCTCGGGCGAGCGTCTGGCGCAGTCCGTGGCCCCGGTAAGCTCGAATAAACCGCAATCGGTCGTTTCCAGTCAGATTAAGTCCGTAGCTGGAATAGTGCAGACCAGCAATGTCTTTTACCTGCCACCTGAAGGGAGTGTTGCGTCGCAGTTGCATGCGATGCAGGTCAATGATGAAAAGGCGGCTGGTCGCCGGACATAGTGCGCCGGATTCATAGCCTGGTTGGAGCAGAAAATGGCCGAGATAAAAGTCACGGTGGTTGGCACCGCTGTTGTGCATGGTGCGCGCAATGCGCGCCAGTTCGTCGATCAACCAACGCTTGAAACGGATCTCGGTTGGGCTGCTGGGCGGGGTATTACGCCACTCGGCGCAGAAATCTTCCAGTGAAACGGCATGGGTAATTTCGTCGGTTACGATAAAGGACTGGCGTCTGGCGTAGTCGTAGGCACCCTCAGTGGTGCCGTAAGCCGCTATCGAGAGCGTATCGATCCCTAGGCGGCGCAGGTGATGTATGCCGTGCCACTCATAGTTAGCGCCGAGCACTGGCAATCGGATATAGATCAGATTCTTCCAGATTTCAGGCCAACCAACACCGGTGTGGGTTTTTAGAAAAAAAGATTGTCCATTAGTTTCAAACCGCACTGTTCGGCGTTTGTGCGCTTCCCTGACGATTTCGCCTTGCATACGCATCAGCTTGGAAAAAGTTGCCTTGGGACCAAGTGTCGTCATGAGGTCATCGCGGAAATAGAGCTCTTGGTCCTCCGTCGGCTCGACCGTTGTGGTATTACTTATTCGCAGCGTCTGGCAATGATTTTCGATCAGATCAACAGCGGTTACCGGCATGCGGTACAGTGAGGGATCTTTGCCGTAGGCAAGGCCGTTTTTGGCCCATGCCTCTCGCTCTGGCGACGTCAACATCTCCGACAGTGCGTCGTCAAGAAGCGTTTGTTCAAACGGTGAGGCGAGCACCCGCCCGGCCCTCGCCTCAGTGATATGTTTTGCGTAACCACAGACGTCGGTGGTCAGTACTGGTAGTCCGGCGGCGATCGCTTCAAGCAGAACAGTGCCGGTGTTTTCCTGGTAGGCAGGGTGGACAAGAAGATCGCCAGCACTCAACAACTCGGGAATGTCTCCACGAGGGCCTAGAAAACGGACCTGGCTGGTTAAGCCTAGTCGGCGGATCAGCCAGCGCAGCTTCCGTCCAGGTTTGTCCTCTCCAATAACTGCTAAACGAGTTTGTAATCGCAGCTGCTCAGGCAAGTTCGCTAGCGCGGTGATCGCACGATCTAGACCCTTAGTCTCGAATCCCGAACCGATGAACAAGAGTAGGTTGTCGTCCTCGCTCTCGGTTAGTTTGTTACGCATCGTCTGTCGAACGCGGGTTCGATCGTCGACGGGTCTGCGATCATTGTCCAGCGTTGGTGGTAGCAGGTGAAAGCGTTCCTCGTCGGTAAAGTAGAACTGCTGGTAGACACTCTTTTCACGCTCCGACAGGGACAGGACGACCGTTTTGCTGGCTCTCCCAAAGACGGCTTTTTCGAAATCCCGGGAACGGCGATATCGGCCCAAAATCCGATACCAGGGACGGTGCCGGTAGCGGGACCTTCCGATATAGCAAAAATCGGCACCATAATAGACATCAAGGTCGGGCATCTTATTAAAGCCGACGACGGCATCGAACTGTTGATTTTCTAGTTCGGTCCGAAGCTTGCGATGGAAGCGTTGGTTCTGGGCATGATTGGTTATCTTGAAAATGCCCGTCCCCTTGAGGACAGTGACTTTCAGGTGTTGCGGCGGGGCGCCGTCCCACTCTGAGGCGAAAGCATGAACTTCGTGCCCACGTTTTATGCACTCGTCTGCAATACGCAGGAAATCCCGTTGCAACCCACCATAGGGAAAATACTTGAACAGACAGAAGGCGAATTTCATGCGTAGGTGGTTAGTTGGTTTAACCGTTTAGATGCACAGGCCAAGCGCGTGCCGTTCGTGCATGACGCAGTGTAACCCAGAAGTCGAGCGCAGATGCTATCACCTGACTGGTTGCGCGAAACTGATGTCGCATCTTTCACCATCCGCCTTCTGTTCCCGTGGCTGCTATCTATTACTGATTTAATTCAAGGGTTGCTACTTTTCCCAAGCTTTCTCTCGGCGATCTTTTGTTCCCATTCGAAGGCTGTGCGGCAGATCCATTCCAGATCATCGTATTGCGGGCGCCATTTGAGCACATCACGGATACGTGCACTGTCGGCTACGAGTTCCGCCACGTCACCGGCGCGACGATTTGATTCAACGATGGTTAATTTCTTCCCGCTCACGGTTTGTACGATATCCAACACTTCGCGCACACTGAATCCCCGACCATAGCCACAGTTGAGTGTACAAGAGGTCCCGCCACCAACGAGATAGTCCAATGCATTCACGTGCGCCGCAGCAAGGTCATCGACATGAATGTAATCTCGAACACAGGTGCCGTCCGGCGTCGTGTAATCAGTGCCGTATAAGGGAACACTGGTGCGCAGCCCACACGCCGCTTCGCAAGCGACTTTGATCAGGTGGCTGGCTTTGGGTGTTGACTGCCCAAGTTCGCCATCGTGCCTCGCGCCAGCGACGTTGAAGTAGCGAAGCGATACGTGGCGCATCGTTTGCATGGCGCTGTCACTGTTGGTCAGGTCATTCAGCAGCCATTCAATAATCAGTTTGGTACGACCATAGGGATTAATCGGCCTTGGCGTGGCCGTCTCTGTAACGGGCAGGGTGTCCGGATTGCCGTAGACAGCTGCTGAGGACGAAAAAATGAATGAGTTGACACCACTTTGGCGGCACGCATTGATCAGGGTGCATGAGCTAACGACGTTGTTGGTGTAATACTTGAAGGGATCTGAAATAGATTCCGGAACTTCGATGTGGCCGGCGAAATGCATCACTGTGCTTATTCGATTCTGCCGCAGCAGGGCTGAAATCTTGTCGAAATTTCCGATGTCGATCTGCTCAAATTCGGCTTTTTTAGGAACCGCCCAGCGATGTCCACTGTATAAGTTGTCTACAACCGTAACTTTGTAGCCCGCAGCTACGAGCTGGTGGGCGGCATGTGATCCAATGTATCCAGCACCGCCGGTGACGAGGACGTTAGTCGGTTGCATGGCAAGCATTACTCGAGCTGCTAGAGTGCGCCAATTATAGGGGTGCTTCTGAGTTACCCTTTAACCACGACACTGGCGACAATGGCAAGTGTGAGATTGCATTTAGCACCTGTAGAGCACTGATCCTAGTCAGACAGTCCATATGCTGCAGAGGACATGTGCGTTGGAAACATGGGTTGGGGTAGGGACTACAGTCCAGTTGCACCTTCAGAATCTGCGCGTTCGGTGTTAATGGCGGCGTTTGCTCGGGTGATGTCGAACCGTATACTGCGATCAGCGGTCGTCCAAGCGCAGCTGCAATGTGCATCAGGCCTGAATCATTGGTGACCACGCAGGTTGCTACGCTGATCAGGTCAATGGCATCGTCCAGTCTGGTCTTACCGGCGAGATTGAAGCAATCTTGGCCGACATGCTTCCGAATCGTCTCGCCCAACGGGTAGTCCGCATTCGAGCCAATCACCCACACTTGCCAGCCTTCATTGCGTTTGGTTTGGCCGACCCGGGCATAATGTTCGATCGGCCAGCGCTTGGCAGGACCGAATTCGGCTCCGGGGCAAAGGGCGAGAATTGGCTTTTCGACTGCAACGTAACCCATTTCATTTAGCAGTTTTGCGACACGCTGCGGTTGGCTGTTGAGGCGAGGTGGGGGGTAGTCCAGGGGTGCTGCTGTATCGCTGGGTAGACCTAATTGGGCAAAACGTGATGTTGCCAGCGGCACCCGAAGCAGATCAATGGAACGAATGTCGTTAATTAAGCCATAGCGCTTTTCGCCCAGGAAGCCGACGCGTTGAGGAATCCTGGCAAGAAAAGGAACCAGGGCTGCCTTGAAAGAGCCTGGCAGAATAATGGCGCGGTCAAATCTAACTTGCCGAATCCGTGCGGCAATGCGCCATCGTTCACGCATTTGCAACCGCCCGTGAGCGAATGGTGTTGTGATCGCATCCGTCACGCCCGGCATTCTGGACAGCAGGGATGACATGAACTCGGGTGCAAGTACCGATAGGCGAGCGGGCTGCGCGGCGGCCACAATCTGGACAAGGCTGTGCGCCATAATCATGTCGCCGACCCAGGACGGGCCAACCACCAAAACTTTGTCTTGTACATCCGCCATCTGTGACTAGTGTACCGTCACAATAAGATCGGTTGTGTACACCGATGCGTCAGTCGTCCCCCACCAAAATGTATCGGGTGCCGCAGTAAGGACACAATACTTCACCCCCATCTTCGATCGGAAGAAAAACGCGCGGATGCGCGCTCCATAGCGGGCTATCATCGGTGGGGCAATGAAGTGGCAGATCTTCCAAAGCAATGCGGCGCTCAGATGCCGCTGTCTTGTCTGTGGACAACAGATCAGGCTCGTTGGCACTCAAGTTGATGCGCCCCGGGGTTAAATATAAGTCAGCCAGTCCTGGTGTCGCGAATTGCGCCCGTAAACGCAATCGAAGTACTGGCTTTGAAGGTTTTCGGTGATCGGCCCACGCGTCCCGGCGCCAATGACGCGCCCGTCCACTTCGCGCACAGGAGTGACTTCCGCTGCAGTGCCTGTAAAAAACACCTCGTCAGCAATATAGACCTCATCACGGGTGATCCTTTTTTCTTTGATCTCAAGGCCAAGGTCTGCGGCAAGGGTGATGACTGTATCGCGAGTAATGCCCTCTAGCGCAGAGGTCAGGTCTGGCGTATAGATCTTGGCATCGCGCACGACGAAAATATTTTCACCAGTCCCCTCCATGACATAACCCTCGGCATCCAGCATCAATGCTTCGTCGCATTCTGCTGCTTGAGCTTCTTGTAGTGCGAGCATCGAATTAATGTAATTGCCGCACGCCTTGGCTCGGCACATCGTGATGTTGACGTGATGGCGGGTTAGTGATGAGGTGCGCACTTTAATGCCTTTTTGTAGTCCCTCTTCTCCCAAATACGCACCCCAGTGCCAGCTGGCGATGGCCACATGAGTACTCAACATATCGGCGCGGATGCCCATGCCTTCAGAACCGTAGAACACCAGCGGCCGGATGTAGGCGCTGTCAAGAGCGTTTTCCCGGACAGTTTGTAATTGTGCGTGATTCAACGTATCGGCGTCGTACGGCATCTTCATATTCAGGATGTGCGCGGAGCGAAACAGCCGGCGCGTGTGATCTGCAAGACGAAATACCGCCGTGCCCTGTTCAGTTTGGTAGGCTCGAACGCCTTCAAATACACCGAGACCGTAATGCAAGCTGTGGGTGAGAACGTGGACTTTGGCCTCGCGCCAAGGCACCAATTCTCCATCTAGCCAAATTACGCCATCACGGTCGGAGTAAGACATCTGATTAAAATCCAAGAAAACAAATTAAAAGGGGGTGTCTTTCTAAGGCTATATCGCAGCGCCTGTCAACTGGCCAATCACCTTGACACCGCCCCGACGCGGTCGTCGTTGAGCATACGGCGCACCGCAAGCACCGCTGCGCTGCTGTACGGAATGATACGCACATCCATCTGTTGTGGGAGGATTTCGGGCCCAAGAATGCCAACGCCAACAGGTTTTAGTAGTTCGAGCTGGAGCGCTAACAGAGCGTTCATCACCGCATGGGCCATGACCAGACCATGGTGAGTTTCCCCTTTTTCTATGATGCCCAGTACCACGGCTGCATCGATATCGCTGCGCATCAGCATACGCTTCACAGCGAGTGGTTTCTCCATCGAGCCCGGGACCCACACCTCATCAATGACCGAGAGGGCATTTTCCCCAGCCACACGGTACGCCTCTTCCACCATGCGTTGGACGCGATGGCCGTGGAAGTCGCTGGCTATTAAAGCGATATTGCGATGTACACTCATTTTAAGGACTAACCCACGCCTCTCATACTTGGCAACAGATTCTAGCCCAGCCCACAACTGTTCGTGTCGGTTGGGCTAATACGACTGAGGGAGTTCAATCACTGCCCTTCTACGACTATTCGATGCCATGCGTCGGTGACGATGTTGCGCTCGTGTTCGAGTGTCGACCAGTCGACTAGGGAAGGTTTTTCCTGCAGTTTGAGTTGGTTATCAGTTTCCAGGTAACGCGCAACAATTTCCATCAGCGCATAGCCGAGATCCTGCTCCAGTAGGTGTTCTTGGACTAGAGCTTCAAGAATCGAACCCGTGCGCCGCAATCCAGTCAGTTGAGGGAATGCATCAGCCCATCGTAAGACCAGCAACTGGACAATGAACTCAATATCGACCAGGCCGCCGCGATCCAGTTTGAAATCGAAAGCATCGCCGGTGCTGGTCGATCGGGCATGGATGATGCGATCGCGCATAGATGTGACGGCAGAGCGCAACTCAGCGGGATCTCGTGGTTGGCATAGAATCCGGTGGCGCGCCGCCTCGAACAACTCAGCGAGAGTACTTGGCCCTACCACCAATCGTGCCCTCACCAGCGCCTGGTGTTCCCAAGTCCACGCGTTCGCCAGTTGGTAGCTTTCAAATGCACTCAGTGAGCTGACCATGGTGCCGGCCCGACCGCTAGGGCGCAACTGGAGATCAGTGTGATAAACGTAGCCTGCTGCTGTGCGTGTGGTGAGCACATGAATCAACCTTTGGATCAGGCGGCCGCAGTAATAGGCGGCCTGGTCGCTGGCGGTTAAGTGCTCCGAGTGTGTTCGGAGTTGGTACAGAAACACGATATCGAGATCAGAGTTGTAGCCAAATTCCTGACTGCCTAGTTTGCCGTAAGCGACAATTCCGAGATCAACACCGTCAAGTTGCACCCGTGAGCCGAGACTTTGTTCGGCGACCACCAGGCATTGTTCCAATGTTGCCTCGGCCAGACTCGTAAGAGCAGCGGAGACGGCATCGAAGGTCAACATATCGGCACAGTCGGCTGCGGCAATTTGCAACGTTTGTGCCTGTCGAAATTCCCTCAGGAGGTCCATCGTTCGTTCTAAGTCGTCCGGAGTTGCGGTTGTTAATCGTTGTTTCAGCGCTGAGGCGATGATGTTGCGATCACTGTTGACGGCGTCACCAATCGGGTTGAGAAGCTCGTCGAGAATCACGGGGTGGCGGCCGATCCAATGTGCGATCCAAGGGCTCCGACTGATCAATTTGACCAGTTGCGACAAAGCAAGTGGGTTCTCGGCGAGTAATGAAAGATAGGCAGCGCGACGACCGATCGATTCAATAACGCCGACGAGCCGGGCGAATACGGCGGCTGAGGATCGATAGTGCGCACACGCCTTAATAGCCAGCGGCATCAATCGGTCCATACGGGCGCGCCCCGATGTCGAGAACGCACTATAGAAACCACTGCGCCGAAGGCTCTCACAAAGCGTCAGTAATCGAGTTGGTTCGCTGTAACCTAAGCCCTCGAGGTGGCGTTCGGCAATGGGATCTGTCAGTCGGCCGAGCCACAGGTCGGTCAGCTCTGAATGTTCGCTGTCGGTGTCGGTTTCCGGTGCGAACACTTGTTCGAAGTGCCGGTGGACGTTTGTGGTGTGGACAACCAGTTCGCTATGAAAGTCATGCCAGTCGGGATATCCCATGGCAGCAGCGAGACGCAGTCGATTGTACTCGTCGACGGGTAGTCGGTGTGTTTGCTGATCATCGATCATTTGCAGTCGATGTTCAGCCCGTCGCAGAAAGCGGTAGGCAGCGCACAATATTTCTGATTCGGTAGCGGTCATTATGCGGAGGCTGACCAGGACTTCCAGCGCCTGCCATAGGCGATTGGTTTGCAGTTTTGGTTCGCGGCCTCCGCGAATCAATTGGTAGCTTTGTACAATGAATTCAATTTCACGAATTCCCCCTCGCCCGCGTTTTAGGTCGCTTAGCTGGTCTTCGGCGCGCAGTTCTTTCTCGATCAGCCGCTTCATGTCACGGATAGCATCAAAGGCCCCGAAATCAAGGTATTTTCGATATACAAAGGGCCGCACAATGCCCAGCAGCCCACGCACATTGACATTGCTGTGGCTGAGCAACCGCATTTTGATAAGAGCGTACCGCTCCCAGTCCCGGCCGTGAGTGGTGTAGTAGTGGTCCATCGCGTCGAACGACAGGGCCAACGGACCGCTTGCACCATTGGGGCGCAATCGCAGGTCTACTCGAAACACGAATCCATCGTCTGTCAATGTCTGTAATAGCGACACCAGCTGTTGACCGACTTTGACAAAGAATTCATGGTTGGTAATTTTCTTAGGACCAAGCGTTTCTCCTGCTTCCTCATAAGCCAACACCAGATCAATGTCAGAGGAAAAGTTGAGCTCACGTCCCCCTAGTTTGCCGAGCGCGAGTACGACAAGACTGATTGCCAAGCCGCTGTTTTCTCCAACAGCGTGCCCGTGTTGCTTAACAACTTGATAATGGGCACAGGCAAGCGCTGCTAATAGGGCATTGTCTGCCAGCGCAGAAAGGGTTTCGACCACTTCTTCAAGCGGTGCCCAGCCAGCCAAATCCCGCCAGGCAATGCGCACGAGTTCCGTCTGGCGCAGTTTTCGAAGTGTAGAACTGATGCGTGCCACGTCACTAGCATAAGGATGTAGTGCGCGACAGACGTGCGCGAGTTGCTCAGGCGAGCGTGGTTTAAGTATTGAATCCTCTCCCACGAGAGTAACAAACAAATCGTGCCTGGTGACGAGGGAGCGACTGACAAAATCGCTGCCGGCAAGAACACGTGGCAACGACGCGAGTATCGTTTGACCGCTATCACTCTGGTAAAGCTGATCGATAATCGGCTGAGTGTCGCTTAGCTGGCTGATCGCCAGCCAGGATTCTCGGACAGCGGATTGCAGAGGTAGAGGCAGCTCGTCAACGACCTGATCGAGCCATCGATCAACCGGTGATTGCATGGCAAAGGAGTCGGGAAAAAGACATCGGTCTAGCGACCGACCGGCGGCGTTGTCGTATGAGTATCGTGACCGCACGCATGCATGTTGCCGTCGTGACGGGACCGATGGTCGGAGCAATTGAGTGCGTTGTGCTTAAGTGCACCAAAATTAGCCCGTAATCTGTTGGTCGGGGGACGTGAGAACTCCGACTGCCCCGGTTTTATCGAGCTCCGGGTGTAAGCGTAGGCCATGCTTTTCCAGTTCCCACGTGACCAGATCAGCGGCCTTTGCCTCCTCATTCGCAGTTTAAGGATAACGGTATATGGCATGGCGCCAGCGCACCATTTCTGGGTGCTGAGCCGAGAGTTTTTCAATCGTGTTCATCGCCTTGTATATGCCAGTTCTGCAAAACTGCACTACGGGGTAACTTGGCTTGATGCTGGAAAAGCAACACTAGCGCAGATCTCTCATGAAGGACGGGTTATTTGCGATAGCACTTTCATGTGCTGACAGCGTAAGGGCGCGGATCGAGAGTTAGCGGGCGTTGATCAATCATCTGCGCAATCAGTTGCCCGGTGGCCGGCGCCATAGACATACCGAGCATGTTGTGCCCCGCTGCGACGTAAACATTGTTGGCGGCCGGGCAAGGGCCGATCCTCGGCATGCCGTCGGGAGTCATAGGGCGCCACCCAAACCACGCAGTTTCCTCAGGATCGTCCGCCAGTTTATGCAAGTATTCGCGTGCACCGCATTTCAGGAGGTGTAGCCGGCGTGGATTCAGGTGTATGTCATAGCCGGCAAATTCCATGATCGAACCTAAACGCAGGCACGAATCCATAGGTGTGGCAACGACGTTGTGATCGACAAAGTGTAGTGGCAGTGACGGACTAGAGTGCGGACGTTTCATCGTGATAGCGTAGCCTTTGCCTGGCTGGATCGGCAATTTGCACTCTAAGGCAGCCGCCAACTTCGGCGTCAAGGCACCGGTGGTGAACACGAAATGATCAGCGTGTATGTTACCGCGGCTAGTAACCAGAGCGCCGGCCTGCCGCCCGCGCGTGTCAAGCCCGGTGACTTCTACATACTCGAGAATCTCGGTTCCACGTGCAAGTAAAGAAGCGCGCCAGCTTCTAAGAAGACTGTCCGGTCGCAGATGCGCATCATTCGGGTAGTACCAGCCTCCGGCAAGTCCACTTCGAAGTGTCGGTTCAAATCGATTTAATTCCGCCCCGTCGAGCCGTTCTCCGGCGAGTGAAAACTCCTTGGCAAGGAGCGCGTGCGTGCGGTCATGGGCGAGCAGGGTTCTGGGTTTCAGGAACACATAGAGGTTGCCACGCGCCTGCCATTCACAGGCGAGGCCGAAACGCTCGAAGATCTCCTCGTATAGTTGGCGTGACCTCGACAGCAGAACATGGTTTGCACGACACGCAGCAAGCATTGGCTGCATTCGGCAGCGGCGTGAAAATCGGTAAAACCACAACAACAGATCAATGCTCAGGCGAGGCTTGATAAAAACCGCTGTCTCGCCCAGCAGCCAGGACAAGAGGACATTGCGGATCGCACCAGGTGCTGCCAGCGGCGCCATGTGACTAGGACAGATGTTGCCACAGTTGCCAAGTGAACATTGACTGCCGAAGCCGGCGCGATCGATCATGGTGACGCGGTAATCGAGTTCGGTCAGGAAATGTGCGCAAGCAGTGCCAATTACACCGCTACCCACCACAACGACGTGTCGGGCATCTGCTGTTTTCAACGGATGCCCGCCCGAAATGGATCGTCCGGATCAATCACAAGATTCGATTCCGCGGTAACGTACGCCCAGCCGGTAATTTGCGGCAAGACCGTTGACCCCTGCCATTGTCCGCGGACCTCGAAAAGGCTGCCAACAATACTTTGTTGACGCCAGGTCTGACCGGCTTGGAGCTGGTTATCCGCCATGAGGCAGGCGACCTTAGCGCTGGTTCCCGTGCCGCAGGGTGAACGATCGTAGGCACCGCTCGGACACAATACGAAATTTCTACTGTCAGCGTCGTCTTGCGCTGGTCCATAGAGTTCAATGTGATCAATTTCGCTGTTGTCCTTGCCGGTGATCCCTTGGCGAGACAGTTCTGAGCGAATGCCAGCGGTAAACTGTGTCAGCGTATTAACATTGTCGGGCATGATTCGCAGCCCGTGCTCGCGAACCAGGAAAAACCAGTTCCCACCCCAAGCGATGTCACCGGTTACTCGACCGAAGTTGGCCACTTCAAGCTCAATCGCAGCCTGGTAGCGGTAACTTGGCACGTTGTCCACGGTCACCTTGCCTGCGCCATGAACATTGATCACAACGTCTCCAACCGGCGTCTCGATGCAGTGCCGACCGATGTCGATACGTCCGAGATGTAGTAGCGAAACGCCAAGTCCCATGGTGCCGTGGCCGCACATATTGATGACCCCGGCACTGTTGAAGTAAATAATTCCCGCCGCCGCTTTGGGATTGACCGGTTTGCACAATAACCCGCCGACCCACACATTGCTCGCGCGTGGTTCACTGATAACGGCTGAGCAGAATTCCGAGAATTCATTGCGCAGTCGTTCGCGGCGCTCTGCCATCGATCCATTGCCGAGATCCGGGCCACCTTCAACGATGATTCGCGTTGGTTCACCGCCGGTATGCGAATCGATGGCTTGGACTTGAGTTATTCCGTTGCTAGTCATAGGTATGATCTCTAGTGCAATTTTGTTTAAGTTGGGGATCAGGTAGGCAGAACCTAGCGACCGGTTACGCGTTGCCAGACCCTGATTGAGGGATCATATTACGGTACTGGCACCCTCAGGACTAAGCATAACGTATGCGCTGTCGTACGTTCTCTAAAGGCTCATTCATCATGGCGGATACGCTGGAACCTTCTCGCACGCGATCCCAATACGGCGTCGTTGGCTGCCCAGTGGCGCACAGTAAGTCGCCTGTAATCCATCGTACTTTTGCCGAACAATGCTCAGTCTCAATGCATTACGACGCGATCGAACTGGATCCCGGTCGGTTCGAAAAGGGTATTCAAGACCTGCAGGCAGCAGCATTTGGCGGGGTCAATGTCACCCTGCCGTTCAAGCAGGAGGCATATGCGATGGCTGATCGTCTGTCACCGCGGGCCGACTTAGCCGGTGCAGTCAATACGCTACAGTTTTCTGAAGACGGAGAGATTTACGGGGACAACACCGACGGCGCCGGGCTGGTCACTGACCTTACCGTCAACATCGGAGCTGTACTTGCAGGCGCAAGTTTGCTCATCATTGGTGCCGGAGGAGCTGTTAGAGGGATTCTCGCTCCGCTGCTTGCTGCGGGTGTCGCCAATGTGACTTTGGTCAATCGCTCGCACCACAAAGCCGAGAGTCTGGCTCGAACATTTGCGGCCCGCGGTAGCGTCGAAGCACGTGCGTTTGAAGAAATCTCTAGTGCAACATTCGATCTTGTGATCAATGGGACGGCTGCCTCACTTGAAGGATCGTTACCCGCTGTACCCAACGGCGTTCTTGCTCGGGCGAGCCTGGCTTACGATCTTTCGTATGCTGAACGACCGACGCCCTTTCTTTCGTGGGCGACCCAGCATGGTACAAACCGTGCGCTCGACGGGCTCGGCATGTTGGTCGAGCAGGCAGCCGAGTCGTTCGCGCTGTGGCACGGTACCCGCCCGAAGACTGCCCCTGTGCTCGCTGTACTGAGAGGTGCCGGGCAGTTTTAGTCAGCCAGAGAGCGCCCTGCGAGACAAGTAACCGCTTAACAAGTCGGTCAATGCCTCGATGTGGTGGTCGTTGTCGTTGAGGCACGGGATATAGTGAAAGGCATCACCGCCGGCAGCGATGAAGAGGGCCCGCAGTTGTTGGTCCACCTCTTCCAGTGTTTCCAGGCAGTCGGCGGAAAAGCCTGGACACAACACGTCTACCGAAGTTATGCCTTGTCCGGGCAGTGCACGCAGGGTCTCGTCGGTATAGGGTTCTAGCCACCGGGCTCGACCAAAGCGAGACTGAAATGTTAAAAGCCATTGTTTGTTGCTAAGACCGAGTTGGGTTGCCAATGCATCAGCGGTTCGGTGGCACTGATCGAAATATGGGTCTCCCAAGTCGCGGTAGCGTTGCGGTGTACCATGGAATGAAAACAAAATCAGCTGACTGCGGGGATGCGTTTGCCAGTGAGATCTGACAGCATCGGCAAGCGCACAAATATACCCTTTATCGAGATGATAATCCCGCACGATCGTGACTTCGGGAAGACTGCGCCAGGTCATCAGTTCTTTTGCTACGGCATCAAACACAGACGCAGTTGTTGATGAGGAATACTGCGGATATAGGGGCAGAACAAGTAGTTGGTTGATGCCACGCAAGGCCATCTTTCGCAAGGTTGTATGGATAGCGGGTTCCCCATAACGCATCGCCAGGCATACCGTTATGTGGTCACCATAGGAGGAGCCGATTCGTCGTGCGACTAGTGTTGCTTGTCGCTGCGCAATTAAAGCAAGCGGAGAGCCGTCAGACTGCCAAATCGATCGGTAGGCGGCGGCGCTACGCGCGGGTCGAAAACGTAGTATCACGCCATGAAGCAGTGGACACCATAACCAGCGAGTCAACTCAACGACTCGTCGGTCATGCAGAAACTGGGCGAGGAAACGGCGCACCGCACCACTATCGGCACGTACCGGTGTGCCTAGGTTGACGAGTAGCACCCCGAGCTGGTCATCTCGTGCTGCTACGCTACCGACACGGTATGCGCTCATAAGCAGTTCAACGTGCTGATTCTTTGAATGGTGCCACAGACTCGTATCGAACTGATTCGATCATAGTGGTTCCGATTTGGACAAAAAAAAGGAGCGGCAACAACTGCCGCTCCCAGTCTTTGTCAATCGGCCGGACGGTAAGCCCGGTCGCCTGGTTAACGCCTTCTGGCCTTTTTCTTGGCTGCCTTTTTCTTGGTAGCGCGTTTCTTGGTGGCCTTTTTCTTGGCTGCCTTTTTCTTGGTAGCGCGTTTCTTGGTGGCCTTCTTTCGAGTGGTTTTCTTCTTGGCTACCTTCTTTTTGGTAGCTTTCTTTTTAGTTGCTTTTTTCTTCGTTGCACGTCTTGCAGTCTTCTTTGTCGCTTTCTTTCTTGCCCGTTTCTTTGCCGCCATGAGAGGCCTCCTCTATTTCAAGTTGAGTTGGGAACGGACTGTTAACTGAAACAGTGTGTTGTAGCCTACATTTGCCACTTGATCAAACATTCAATCTTTCTTGTGTGAAGGTGTCGCCCAGAAATATTAAGTTGCAAGGAAGATGTTTTGATCAGTTAGGGACACACTTCAGTTTGCCCCGTACGCGCGCACTATAGGCTCGTAAAAGCAAATGTCAAGCAACATGTTGTATTTAGAAACGAGCTGCAACAGGGTGGTTTTTAAAAAATTGCCAACCGGGGGTGATGTTTGATCATTGATTCAATTGATAGGGTTATTGACATCAATGAAAGGTAAACATAGTTTGAGTATGCGTTGGCTTGCGCCTTGATTGCGTTGTATTACTGTCAGACCGTTGCTGCCCATTTTTTTTCGCAAAGCAGCGTCATTCAATAGTGTCTTTAACGTTTCATAAAGAGCTCTGGCATGTGCGACTTGAAAGCCGGCTCCGTATTTTGTAATGGTGTGCCCGATTTCGAGGAAGTCAGTGGCAAAGGGACCAAAAATCACTGGTGTAGCAGTAGCACATGGTTCCAGTAGGTTGTGCCCTCCGATCCCTTTGATCTTTATTAAGCTGCCGCCGACAACTGCGATGTCGGCTGCGGCGTAAAGGACCGGCAATTGGCCCATTGTGTCATGCACGAGGACCTCTGCCGATTTGGGAATTGCCTGGTTGCCGTCGCCGTGGCGGTGCGTTTCGAAGCCCTGGTCAATTGCAACGCGAAAAACCGTATCAAACCGATCTGAGTGCCGCGGTGCAATGATCAGTAACAGTTGCGGATAGTCGCGGCGTAACCGGGCGAGGGTTTCAAGCAGGATGACCTCTTCGCCGTTGTGTGTGCTACCGGCAACGACAACCAAGCGTTCTACTCCCCAGGTTGCGCGTATTTTTTGTGCAGACATGGCAGCATGGTCGGGCACAGCCACTTCGTACTTCATGTTGCCTGTGGTCAGCGTGCGTGCTAGAGGTGTACCCAGTGTGAGTAAGCGATCTTTGTCTGCAGTGGTCTGCGCACCAACCGCTGAGACCGAGGTTAGGGCCGGGCGCATCAACGGCAAGATATATGCGTAGCGACCTTGGGCACGCTTTGACAATCGCGCGTTGGCGATGACAACACCAATCGATTTCTTTATACAGATGCTGATTATATTCGGCCATAACTCTCGCTCCATTATGATCAACAATCTCGGTGCAGCGTGATTCAAAAACCGTCTAACAATCAGCGGATGATCAAGTGGTGCATAACGGTGAATAACACGTTCCGATAAAAGCGCGCGCGCACGATCGAAGCCCGTGGGTGTTGTGGTGGTTAACAAGATGCGACAGTCAGGCCTGTGTGCCAATAGTGCATCAATCAATGGAGACGCAGCACTCACTTCTCCCACGGAGACGGCATGCAACCAGATATCAACGTCACCCGATAGCGGACTGATGTTGCCGAATCGTTCGCGCACACGTTGGCGGTAACGATGATCATGTATGCTCTTGACGAAGAGCCGCAATAAAATAAACGGCAGTAGCAATGTGAAAAGGAGGCTGTAGAGCGAGCGCACCATTTGCAGCTGTGAGGTATTCGAAGCCTAAAGTCACGCTGACAGCGTGATCCATGTCCTGGGTTTGAGGAAGGTCAGGACAAGTTCTTCTTCAGGTGAGCCAGGTTCGGCTTGCCAATCATAGCGCCACGCTGCCTTGGGGGGCAGCGACATAAGAATGGACTCTATACGCCCACCACTTTGCAAGCCAAAACGAGTGCCGCGGTCGTAAATCAGATTGAATTCGACATAACGACCACGACGATAAAGTTGAAAGTCGCGCTCGGCTTCCCCGTAAGGAGTGGCACGTCGCCGTTGCACGATGGGTAGATAGGCAGGTAAAAAGTGCTGTCCGATGCTGCGAACAAAAGCAAAAGCATTATCGAATCCGCTTCCCTGGAAATCATCGAAAAAGAGCCCGCCTACTCCGCGCTGTTCGTTGCGATGAGCGAGGAAAAAGTACTCATCGCACAATTGTTTGAAGCGGGGGTACAACTCTTCTCCGAAAGGCTGGCAGGCTCGGTGAGCTGTCCGGTGCCAATGTATTGCGTCTTCTTCAAATCCATAAGTCGGTGTCAGATCGAAACCGCCGCCAAACCACCAGGTGGAACCGGGGTCGTCTGCTTGAAAGAAACGCACGTTCATATGTGCGGTGGGCACGAAGGGGTTCAAAGCATGACAGACCAGTGAAACCCCCATTGCCTGGTACGCATGTCCGGCGAGGCCCGGATGACGTTTAGAGGCAGCTTCGGGTAAGGCAAGGCCGTGCACGTGTGAAAAATTAACCCCTACTTGCTCGAAGACGTTTCCCTGGCGAAGAATACAGCTACGCCCTTCACCAATAGCGCCAGACCAAGAATCTATATCAAATGTGTACCCGTCCTCGGTACTGAATCCCTCGCAGAGCGAGTCCTGGAGGTTTAGCAGGTACGCGCTTACCAAGTCTCGGTCAACGTCTGTCATCGAGCTAGCTTAACCTCTTACCAGCTCACCGCTTCTGAAATCACGAATCAGACTCGGTGCGTCGGCCGCCCCGACTTTTGCTTCGACAACAAAGTCCAGCTCGTCACCAAAATCTAATTGGATCTGCCTGTAGTGCCGCAATGGCGGTCGACCGGAACGGTTTGCACTGGTCGATACTAAAGCGCTTCGGCTATAACGGCACAACTTGGCCGCGGATTTGTGGTCTGTTATTCGAACGGCGATCGTGTCGTGTTGTCCACGGATCCAGCTCGGTACCCGGGGCAAGGCGGGCAGGAGGTAGGTTTGCGATCGAGGCCAGCGGGCAATGAGTAGGTCGACGTCTTCGATCTGGCTGAAGTCGACCAAGGGTCGGAGCTGGGCAACATGCTGAGCGATGATGACGAGCCCTTTTGACCAGGAGCGCTGCTTAAGCCGCAGAATTCGGCGCACAGCGTTTTGCTGGAACGGGTCACAGCCCAGGCCGAAACAATACTCCGTCGGATACGCAATCACCCCCCCGTTTCGAACAAGGCTCGCCGCATGCTTAATCGCTAATTCGATCAAGTCCGCGTCGAATTCAGTTGCTCGGCTAGGGCGCGGTCTTTCTCGATGACGGTTTCCGCGTTTGAGGCACGCTCTTGCGCCAGTCGCTGTGCGAGCTCCGGGTTGCCCAGTGCCAAGATTTGGGCCGCCAGATAGGCGGCGTTGCGGGCACCGGCCCGGCCGATTGCCACGCACGCGACCGGGATGCCGCCAGGCATCTGAACCGTCGACAACAGCGCGTCGTGTCCGTTGAGCGGTCCACCGTCCATGGGTATTCCGATCACCGGTTTCAGAGTGTGTGCCGCCACTGTGCCCGCCAGGTGGGCTGCAAGACCAGCCGCGGCAATAAATACTTCGCAGCCCTGTTGCTCGGCGGTGGCAATAAAAGCCCGTGTTTCGCTGGGTGTTCGATGCGCCGATGTGATTTTGACCTGCCAAGTAACGCCGAGTCGATCAAGAATATCAAGGGTGTGCTGCACCGTTGCGAGGTCCGAGTCTGAACCCATCAGGACAGCGACGAAGGGATTATTCATGCTGACGATCCTGTCAATTGACTATTCGTTAGTTCACGTTGCAAAGCGCGGTATCCGATATCTGTTCGATAGTAGGCACCTGACCAGTTAATGTCGGCAACCGATGCATATGCCCGCGCTTGAGCCGCACTGATTGAGTCGCCGAGTGCCGTGACGCACACGACACGGCCACCAGCAGTATACGTATGACCGTCGCGCTCGCGAGTACCAGCGTGAAACACTTTTATGTCTTTTTGATCGGCCTGCTCGAGGCCCGAAATTACCGCGCCAGTCTGGTAGCGGCCTGGGTAACCCTCACAGGCCATCACCACGCCCAGGGCGGCGCGATTGTCCCATTGCAACTTATGCTGCCAGAGTTGCCCATCGATAGCGGCCTCGCACGATTCAGCCAGGTCACTCTTAAGTCGCATCAAGATCGGTTGGGTCTCCGGATCACCGAAGCGACAGTTGTATTCAAGCACACGGGCCACACCGTCATCGCCGACCATCAACCCAATGTAAAGGAAGCCCTTGTACACACAATTGTCATGTACTAGCCCTTCAATCGTTGGTTGCGCGATATTTGCCATTATTTGTCGGTGCAGAGTTTCAGTAATCACCGGTGCCGGTGAATACGCACCCATGCCCCCCGTATTAGGCCCATGGTCACCATTGTCCCTCGCTTTGTGGTCTTGGGAAGTGGCCAGTGGCAACGCACGTCGACCGTCGACGAGACAGATAAAACTGGCTTCTTCCCCAACCAGATAGTCTTCGATGACGATGCGCTTGCCCGCGTCGCCAAAACGACGCACCAGCATGCATTCGCGGATGGCTTCAGCAGCCGCCGCCGAAGTTTCTGCAACAGTGACGCCTTTGCCCCCTGCCAGTCCATCGGCCTTGACTACGCATGGGCCCGGATTTTGTTCCACCCAGGCGAGCGCCTCCTGTGCATCGTCGAAAACGTTGTATTCAGCGCTTGGGATGTTATGGCGCTTGAGAAAAGACTTGGCAAATGATTTTGATGCCTCGAGTTGTGCCGCGTCACGGCTTGGACCAAGGCAGCGTAGTCCAGCCTCGCTGAATGCGTCGACTACGCCGTTGACCAGCGGCGCTTCTGGACCGATGACCGTGAAGGAGACCGCATTGTCGGCGGCGAATGCGACCAGTCGATCGATGTCATCAGCGCCGATAGGTAGGTTCTGGATCTGAGCCTCGCGTGCTGTGCCGGCATTGCCGGGCGCTACAAATACTGTGTCGACACGCGATGAGGTGGCCAACTTCCACGCCAGTGCATGTTCGCGTCCGCCGTTACCAACTACCAGGATATTCACCGATGTAGCCTGCGTATTCAGTGACGAAAATGGCGCATGCCGGTGAATACCATCGCCATACCGTGCTGATTGGCGGCATCGATGACCTCCTCGTCACGTACCGACCCCCCCGGTTGTATGACGGCGGTGATACCTACCTCGGCGGCCGTGTCGATACTGTCGCGGAACGGAAAAAACGCATCCGAAGCCATCACCGCACCACGCACTGTAAGGCCCTCATCCGCTGCTTTAATGCCCGCAATCCGTGCCGAATAGACACGGCTCATCTGGCCAGCCCCAATACCGATGGTTTGTTGACCTGCGGCATAGACGATGGCATTGGATTTGACGAACTTTGCGACTTGCCAGGCGAATATCAGATCTTGGAGTTCGTCGTCTGAGGCAGCACGCTCGGTCACCGCTTGTAACTGTTGAACCTCAGTCATGCCGAGGTCTTGTTGCTGGACAAGAAGCCCACCACTGACCCGTCGAAGGGCAAGATAGTCAAAAGTTCCCGGGTCGCTCGAACCGGCTTCCAGCACGCGGATGGCCTTTTTATTAGCCAGCGTAGCACGCGCCTCTAGACTGATCGATGGCGCAATAATGACCTCGACAAACTGGTGTTTAATGACATGTTGTGCCGTGGCTGCATCGAGCGCTCTGTTGAACGCGATGATGCCGCCGAAGGCTGATGTTGGATCCGTCGCGTAGGCCCGTTGATAAGCCTGTGAGAGATCCTCAGCGAGTGCCGCGCCGCATGGGTTTGCATGTTTCACGATCACGCAACCGGGTTCGACGAATTGACTCACGCATTCCCAGGCAGTATCGGCATCCACGACGTTGTTGAACGATAGTTCTCGCCCCTGCATCAGGGTGGCGTTGGCGAGACTGCCGGCCGCTGCCGTGGGATCTCGGTAAAGTGCGGCGCTCTGGTGCGGATTTTCGCCATAGCGCAGAATGCTGTGTCTATGGAACTGAAAATTTAAGATACTGGGGAGCTGTGTGGTGCCGTTGCTGTGCAGAAAATTAGAGATTGCGCCGTCGTAACGTGCACTGTGAGTGAATGCCTCAGCTGCAAGACGTTTTCGGGTGGCCAACGAAATACCTCCTCGTTCGCCCAATTCTTTGATGATCGCTGGATAGGCGGAGGTGTCGACGACGACAGTCACGGCAGCGTGATTCTTTGCTGCAGCGCGAAGCATCGCTGGTCCGCCAATGTCGATGCGTTCAATCGCATCAGCATAGCTATTGTCCGCTGAAGCAACGGTTTGTTCAAACGGATAAAGGTTTACCGCAACCATATCGATGGGGGTGATTCCCGCTTCATTGATAACGGCATCGTCAATGCCTCGCCGTGCAAGGATGCCGCCGTGGATTTTTGGGTGCAAGGTTTTGACGCGTCCGTCCATCATCTCAGGAAATCCAGTATGGTCGGCGACATCGGTTACCGGAATGCGAGTCTCGCGCAACAGCGCGGCGGTGCCTCCCGTAGAAATAATCTCTACTCCCAAATCGACCAGTGCGTTGGCGAAGTCAACGACACCGGATTTGTCGGATACGCTAATCAGAGCGCGCCGCACCGGCGCCAGCTCGTCTCCTGTCATGGCCTTTGACCGCGAGGTTTACCCGCCAAGGCCATGGGTTCTGAGTTTTTTGCGTAGGGTATTTCGGTTTAAACCCAGCATTCTCGCCGCGCGAGACTGGTTATGGCCACTCTCACGCATAACGACCTCAAGTAACGGGCGCTCAACTTCATCCAGCACCATCTGATACAAGTCGCTGGGTTCTTCGCCGTTTAGCTGCTTGAAAAAGCCGTTCAATGACCGTTCAACGGATCGACACAGAGGTTGGGGAGTTCTTTTTTTCATTTATCTCATTGCCGCTTGGCGAGGCGGGTTCGAAATTCATCGACCGTGCTATTTGAAGTTGCGTCGCCGGATCAATGGCGCTGCAGAACAATCGTCGGCCCGCCACTTCTCCACCCTGCGCACAAACGTACCACGAAAAGTGTTTTCGTGCGATTCGCGGTCCATCGCGCAGGCCGTAAAAAACGTAAAGTGCTTCCAGGTGTCGAAGCAAAGTCTCCCGAATTTCCGCTGCAGTTGGGTTGCCTGGATCGCGTCCTTCCTTAAGGAAGCAATCGACCCGGCCGAACAGCCAAGGATTTCCTTGCGCGGCGCGGCCGATCATAACGGCGTCGGCCTTTGTATAAGACAGTACTTCACGGGCCTTCAGTGGCGAGTCGATGTCACCATTTGCAATGACTGGGATACTGACGGCTTTCTTGACCGCGCGCACCGTGTCGTATTCCACTGTGCCTTGGTATTTGCACTGGCGCGTGCGGCCATGGACCGCGACGGCGCTAATGCCAATCGCTTCAGCGAGCCGGGCAATTCTGACTGCGTTGCGCTGGTCAGGGCTCCACCCCGTACGCATCTTAAGCGTGACGGGTACGCGTACAGCTGAGACGACCGCAGCGAGAATTTCGGCGACCAGGGGTTCGTCGCGCATGAGTGCTGAGCCAACGAGTTTCTTGCAGACTTTTTTAGCCGGGCAACCGAGATTGATGTCAATCAACCGCGCACCCTGTTCGACACCGCGTTGCGCTGCCAGCGCCATTTGCTCTGGTGCGGCACCGAGCAGTTGAACACAAATCAGCCCCGATTCGCCTTTGTGGTCGAGGCGCCGGCGAGTCTGAGTTGTATTCATCAGCGCTGGTTGTGTTGCGATCATCTCTGATGCGGCGAGTGCTGCCCCGTGTTCACGTGCAAGGTCGCGAAAAATACGGTCAGACACGCCCGCCATTGGAGCCGCCATGACACGGCCAGTCAGTGCGACCGAGCCGATCGACCAGGGTGCTTGTGGCTGCATATCGTTAACAATCGTACTTTAGTCACTGACGACTTGGGCTTCGAAACCGACTGCATTGTCATGCGGGCTGGCCAGAGTCAGTTCGATCACCTGGATGGAGCCCGCTCGGATGGTAGCTTCTGGCTCGGCACTAGCATATTCGCCCGCCATGTAGGTGCGTCGACCAACAACCGTGCCCTGGCGGTCGGTCAGCGTCAATTGCAGTCCTGGATACGCTAGTGAACGGTTGGTCTCGTTTTTTAAATGAACACGCACGATCATAGCCCCGGGATAATCAGGATGAAGGTCGACGGGCGTTTTGACGATGCGCAGCGCAGGTCCATTGCGAACCTCTGGCAGGATACAGCCTGTGAACGCACACAATTCAGCTAGCAGTGGCCGCGCTGCAGCTATTCTCGCTAGCTCGTCGAAGAAAAAAACACGGGCCTGCAGATACAGGAGACTAGCGCACAACACGCAGCCGAGCAGCCACAAACTCGCCATCATCCATCCGGAACGGCGAGAACCAGGCGAAGTCGGTCTTCTAATTGGGCTATTTGTCCGTACGCTTGATGTTTCTGTAGCAGACAACCGGCCAAGACGTGGCTCGCTGCCTCGCGCAGCGCTATGCGAGGTGTTTGGCCGAGGAGTTGGTGCCTGTCCTGGGTCGACGTCGGGCACCTTTATTTGAGATGCAGTCGGTGCATCATATACATCCGGGCCGGCGTCTAGTGACTCGTTAACGGATATGTTCTCGAAGGTGGTCAACGCCGGGTCGTCTATCAAATTCCAGGTAGCGTTGAAGATGCGATCGCAGTCGCCGCAGCGCACGAGACCGGTTCGTCGTGCCAGTTGCGTCTCGGTTACTTCGAACAAGGTGCTGCAACCTGGACAGCGGCAAATCAGCGTCCCCAATTTACCCGACGTCGTCATGACCGCTGGGTTCCTTTCTTGCGACCCGCCAGTAAGGCCCACTCTTCACGGTACGATGCCTCAAAAGTGAATACATTGCCATAGTGTGCCATTACCCGGTCGCTCTGATGACGTGTTACGCCTGATAAAAGAAGTGTTCCTCCACACAGGGTATGGCGTTTTAGCAACGAGGCAAGATCAATCAGCGTATTGGCAAGAATGTTGGCTACCACCACATCGAACGCATCTTTCGACGGCAAGGCGTCAGGCGTGTGCCACTCGATTTTATGGTCCACACCATTGCGCCTGGCGTTATCCCTGCTCACCGTCAAAGCCTGGTAGTCAATGTCGACCCCGACGGCAGAGGCTGCGCCCAATTTACAAGCGCCAATAGCTAGAATGCCTGAGCCGCAACCCCAATCGAGAATCCGTTTGCCAGCGAGGGTGAGCCGAGAAAGATAATCGAGGCAAAGTGCTGTGCTCGGGTGATAACCGGTGCCGAATGCAGCGCCTGGATCAATAATCAAAGTGGTCACATCGGTTCGGGGGGGGGCGTGCCAGCTCGGGCAGATCCACAGGTTGTCGCTGATTGCAAAGGGCACAAATTGTTTGCGGCTAACGACTTCCCAGTTGCGGTCGCTGAGGGTGGCAACACGGATTGTGGTGCCGTGACCACCTATTGCATGGATCAGTGAGGAAACCTTAGTGAGTGAAACAGTCGGCTCATAAAGAGCGCTCAGGCCTACGGTCGCTGCCCTCGGCGCTGGTGGTAAAACCACATCGGTCGCCTTTTCTCTGATGGCAGCAATCGATACCGAGATGGCACCGAGTCCTTCGAGGGCCTCGGCCAGACGACGACTCGCGCCATGGTGGGTTTCAACGGAGACTTTGATCCAGTACCGCATCGAACCGCGCTCTGCAGGCTCAAGTGCCAGTCAACGACTGTAACGACGCTCGAGATAGTGAATGTCGAGAGGCTGCTGTCGAAAGGCAGCATCACTGAGCAATCTGCGCTGCAAAGGGATATTGGTATTGATGCCATCGACCACCATTTCCTGCAACGCACCGCTCATGCGCGCGATGGCCTGCTCTCGGTTGTTACCGTGTGCAATCACCTTGGCAATCATAGAATCATAATGGGGAGGCACTACATAGTTATTAAAGATGTGAGAATCGACGCGAATGCCCGGACCGCCTGGCGCGTGGTACTGGGTAATCTTACCTGGTGATGGTAAAAAGCTTTCCGGGTCCTCTGCGTTGATTCGACATTCGAGAGCATGCCCCTCTAGGGTCATATCTTTTTGGGTCTGTTTGAGTCTCTCACCGGAGGCGATTTCAATCTGTGCTTTGACGAGGTCGATACCCGTGACCATTTCGGTGACAGGATGCTCGACCTGGATTCTTGTATTCATCTCGATAAAGTAAAACTGCCCATCCTCGTATAAAAACTCGAAAGTTCCTGCACCGCGGTAGCCAAGCGCAATGCAGGCGCTAACACAAACAGTGCGCAATTCATTCTGGCGCTCTGGGTCCAGACCTACAGCTGGTGCTTCTTCAATTATTTTCTGGTGACGACGCTGCATCGAGCAATCTCGTTCACCAAGATGAATAGTGTTGCCGAGTGCATCACTTAATACTTGGACCTCTACATGACGAGGGCGCTCGAGAAAATGTTCGAGGTAGACCTCGTCATTGCCAAATGCACTCTGCGCTTCGCGTCTGGTTAAACGCCACGCATTCAACAAAGCCGCCTCGGTGTGCACTACGCGCATTCCCTTGCCTCCCCCGCCACTGGCAGCTTTGATGATGACCGGATAACCGATCTCGTTGGCACTGGAGAGGACAGCTTGTGCGTCGTCTGGCAAGGAGCCATTAGAGCCAGGGACGCAGGGGACGCCACTCTGACGCATTGCGGTAATCGCAGAGATTTTATTGCCCATCGTGCGCAGTGTCTCTGGGCGCGGGCCAACAAAGACGAAACCGCTTTCTTCCACCCGTTCGGCAAAATCCGCATTTTCTGCCAGGAATCCATAACCGGGATGAATAGCCGTAGCGTCAGTGACTTCAGCTGCTGCGATCACCGCTGGTATGTTGAGATAACTGTCAGTAGCCGGAGCCGGCCCGATGCAGACCGATTCGTCGGCCAGGCGGACCGGCTTACTGTCTCGATCCGCCTCCGAGTGTAAGGCTACACTGCGAATGCCAAGCTCTCGGCAAGCACGCAGAATCCGCAGCGCAATTTCGCCACGATTGGCAATGACCAGTTTATCGATCACGGGCCCGGCGCAGCAGTAGGAGTCTCGTCAATCAAGAAGAGTGCTTCCCCGAACTCGACGGGATCCCCGCTTTCTTTGAAGATCTTGCTGATACGGCCATGGCGCTCGCTCTCGACATGGTTGAATATTTTCATTGCCTCGATAATGCAAAGGGTATCCCCTGGATTAACAGTGGTTCCCAATTCGACATACGGTGGTGCCCCAGCTTCCGACGCCGCGTAAAATGTTCCAACCATCGGAGAGAAAATTGTGTGCCCGCTATCGCTTGCTCCTGGCGTCGCGGTGCTGACATCGATGGAAGTAGCCCGCTTTGCCGGCGAGGTATGCGCAATTAGGTCGAGTCCCTCTGAAGTCTGAGCTCGACGCAAACGGATGGACTCATCGCCCTCTTGAATCTCAAGTTCTGTCAGCGCCGATTCCTCGAGCAACTCGATCAGTTTCTTGATTTTTCGAAGATCCACCACGGCCCCGTGCTGATTTAGGATGAACCTTCGATGTATGCGATCGCCGCATCAAGGGCAAGGCGATAACTATCGGCACCAAACCCCGCAATCACACCAACTGCAATGTCGGAAAAGTAAGAATGGCGGCGAAAGGGCTCCCTTGAATGAACGTTGGTCAAGTGTGTTTCAATAAAAGGGATGGCGGTACCTTTGAGGGCATCGCGCAGTGCGATGCTGCTGTGGGTGTAAGCGGCGGGATTGATGATGATGAATTGGACCTGCGAGCGAGCTGCGTGAATCGTGTCAATCAGATCTCCTTCGCTGTTGGATTGGAAGCAACGGAGCGTATGACCGGCAGCCTCTGCTTGTTCGACCAGCGACCCGCTGATATCGGTGAGGGTAGTGGCCCCGTACAGCGCGGGTTCACGGGTTCCAAGGAGATTCAGATTGGGTCCATTGAGAACGAGTAGGCTGGCCATGGCAGTTTCCGGCGGTGCAAGGGTGGACGCGAGTCTGTCCAGTTTTGGTAATTTTAGACGAAATTAACAGAAGTTAAAAGAAGTTAG
>CAZAHE010000001.1:35841-43888 GCA_964484965.1 uncultured Acidiferrobacteraceae bacterium
AGGCTCATCCAAACGACCAGCGCGGCAAGGGTCAAGCCAAAATAGGCGGTGAAGTTCGCGCGCATCGATACCGGCGGTGTGCCGGTGGACATCAGATAGAGCACAACCGGCGGGTTGCCCAGACTGGTGAGGGCCATCAGGATGCCTGAGAGTGCGCCGATACCAGCAGTAAGAGACCAAGGACGGCGACCGCGGTAACGCCAGCCTTTAATCAGCGCCAAACAAAAAACAATAATGATCACACCGATGCAGATCGAAACAGTTCTCGGATTGAGTGTCAGTAGCAGCGCTGTTCCCGCCGGCATTGCGAGTGCCGCGGCTGTTCCCATCGGCAGCACCAGCGACCAGTCAATGTGCCGGTGCACTGATGGCAGCAACTGGATTGTCACGACCATCTCGAGGACCGTAATCAGTATGATGGTGCTGACCGGGCCAAATAAGTGGATAAAAAATGGCGCCATCAGCATGCCCGAGCCAAAGCCGGCAAAGCCTCGCATCAATCCGGCCATCAGTGCCACAGGTGCCGCCCACAGTAGTTCTACCCAGGGCATCAGACGATGTGCCTGGGAAGACTCGGCTGAAGCGGGGGATCAATCAGATCGAGTTGACCTGGGAGAGAAATGCTTCGGCGGACAGGTAGCCGTACAAGCGGCGCTGGGTCATTTCTTGACCATTTCGGTCAAAAAACAACAGAGCCGGCGGACCGAATACGCCATATGTTTGTTTCAATGCTCGACCATTGACGTCGCTGGCGTCGGTCACGTCAACCTGTAGACAGAAAAATTCTGCGAGTGCCTCAACCACGCGCGGATCTCGAAACGTCGTTTTCTTCATCCGCACACAATCAACACACCAGTCGGCATAGTAATCGAGGAGCAATGGGCGACCACGGCTTTTAGCCAGTGCCATATGGTGCTTCAGCTCGTCAAGGCTCTGAACGGTGATGAAGGGAAAGGTCCCATGGCCCTTGAGCTGGTTTTGACTTGGCCGCGAGGCTACCAGTTCTTTTAGTGAGATCGGCTGGAGAATATCGCGTTGACCGCTGAAGCTGCCGATCATTGCGAGTACGCCCCAGATCAACAGCACTGTGCCTGCACCTTTAGCAAGGTAACGCCAGCCACTAGCCGCTCGAGTTAAGCCGTCAGTCGCGCCGAGGTAGATGCCAGTGACAATGAACAAGACGGCCCACAAAAGCAACACGGGCACTGCCGGTATCGCCTGCAGAAGATAAATCGCCACTGCGATCAGGGCAATGCCGAAAGCGTGTTTGACGCGTTCCATCCAGGCCCCTACCTGCGGCAAGACCGCGCCGGTGCCGAAACCGAGCGCGATCAGGATTGCGCCCATGCCGAGTGCCATCGAAAACATCAGGGCCGCACCGAGTAGCGGATCTGCCTTTAGGATAGCGACGCTTAAAACAGACACCAGCAGTGGGGAAACGCACGCCCCGACGATCAGCGCTGAAACTGCCCCCAGCATGAAAACCATGAACATCGAACCACCACCCAGGCGGCTGCTCCGTATACTCAGCCAAGACTGCATCGCAGCTGGCAGCTGCAGTGTATAGAGGCCGAACATTGAAAACGCCATCAATACCAGCACGCCGCTGACCAGGCCAATAGCCCACGCGTTTTGGAAATACGCCTGTAGCTGTTCACCGGTGGCGCCGGCGACCGCACCAGCAGCCGCGTAGGTGGTCGCGGTTCCTAGCACGTAAGCACTGGCGATGTAGCCGGCACGTAGCCGAGTGACGGTGGCGCCTTGCCCGACAATGACACCCGAGAGGATAGGAATGAGCGGCAGCACACACGGTGTAAAACTCAAAAGAAAGCCGGTACCCAAGGCCGCCGCAAGATAGCCGATCAGCGACGCTTGTGAGAGCGCCTGTGCAGGCTCTGGCTTACTTGCTGAGATAGGCGCAGATTCAAAGTTAACACGGATGATTTTTTCGATTGGCGGATAGCAGATGCCTTTTTCTGCACACCCCTGGTAGGTCACCTTGACATCGACGGTTGCGCCAGGGTACTGAGTCAGGGAGAGAACAACGCTGAGGTCGCGTTTATAGGTTTCGACCTGGCCGAAATATTCGTCTTGGCGCGTTTCGCCGGTGGGCAACAGGTAGGGTTCAAGTTTCGTCTGGGAGCTGACTGTTTCAAAACGGATCTTGTCCCGGTAGAGGTAGTAGCCTTCGGCTATCTCGAAGAGAGCCCGCATTTGCTGTTCATTCGTTGGTAGGATACTGAGGCGAAATGCTGCGTCAGGTTCAAGAAATTTGCGTTCGACGTCGTTCTGGCCAAGCAATTTCTTGAGGGTCGTGACGCTCTCATTGTCGGATACAGGCGCCGCCTTCACGATGGGAAGCAAGCCAAAGAAAAGAACCAGGGTGATTAAGATCGTGCTCGCCAGAGTCAAGAAGTATGCGCAGCGCCAATAGTTCAACGTGGTTTCGAACTCGGGGTAAGGGCCGGTGCCTGGTTTGGGACAGTCTCTGTGATACGGATCGGGACTGATCAACATGTTTGGATCCAACAAGATGGGGTTACCTGAGCAAGGGAAGTTTACAGTGTACTGGCTGGAAACCCCGATACATTGTTGCGGCCTTTGGTTACCCTCGCTCGGGAACGGGAACGGGCCAAGATGTTAAAACTATTGTTTTCTCTGTTTATTGCCGTGCCTATTGCGGAGATAGTGGTGTTGGTCCAGGTTGGTTCGATGGTTGGTTTGGCTGCCACACTGGCATTGATATTATTGACCGCACTGTTGGGTGCTGTTCTGGTACGCCGGCAAGGACTGGCCAGATTGCAGCAAATGCAAGCGGCGCTTAGCTGCGGTCAATTGCCCGCAGAAGCGCTCTACCACGCCGGCTGCTTGTTGTTTGCCGGTGCCCTGCTATTGACCCCGGGGTTTCTTACAGACACTTTTGGTTTTGTGCTCCTCTCACCTTGGGTGCGAGAGCGAGCGGCGAAGTGGTTGCTACAACGCTGGTTGGGGCAAGGCCACAGGGGGGGAAGTTTTGCTGCCGACGGCACCGCGCTTGACGCAGAATTTCATGAAGTAGCGACGCCAAGTGGCGACGAGTTACCTCCGCGGCTTGACAAACGCTCCTGACGCCTTATCATTAGCACTCATCAGAAGTGAGTGCTAATGAGGTCGGTGCTCGTCTTCTACTTCTTTTTTTTCATCAATTTAGGAGGCTTATTCCATGAAAATTCGACCGCTGCATGATCGAGTCGTCGTGCGACGCATCGAAGAGGAAAAAACCAGTGCCGGGGGCATATTGATCCCGGATACGGCGGCCGAGAAGCCAATGACCGGCGAAGTGCTGGCCATCGGCAACGGCAAGCTGCAGGACAGTGGTGAATTGCGTGCACTGGACGTGAAGGTGGGCGACAAGGTCTTGTTCGGTAAGTACTCGGGTACCGAGGTGAAGGTGGACAATCAAGACATCCTCGTCATGCGAGAAGACGACATCATGGGTGTCATCGAGGGCTGAGGACATGCCTACTTTTCACCTGAACTTACGAATTTTCCAAAAAGAGGATTTAGAACATCATGGCAGCTAAAGAAGTTAAATTTGGCGAGAGCGCCCGCAGCGCTAAAATGCGCGGCGTCAACATCCTGGCGGATGCCGTCAAAGTAACCCTCGGCCCGAAAGGCCGCAACGTGGTACTCGATAAATCGTTCGGTGCACCTACTGTAACCAAGGACGGTGTCTCAGTCGCCAAAGAAGTCGAACTGAAAGATAAGTTCGAAAACATGGGTGCCCAGATGCTCAAGGAAGTGGCATCGAAGACATCGGATGTAGCGGGCGATGGAACTACTACGGCAACAGTGCTGGCGCAAGCTATTCTGCGCGAGGGATTAAAGTCAGTGGCCGCAGGGATGAATCCAATGGACCTCAAGCGCGGCATCGACAAGGCCGTTATCCAGGCGGTGAGCACTTTGAAGGACATCTCAAAACCGTGCGCTGATCATACGGAAATCGCACAGGTTGGCACGGTGTCGGCCAATGCTGATGAGTCGGTTGGCAAGATTATCGCCGAAGCGATGGAGACCGTCGGCAAGGAAGGTGTCATCACGGTCGAGGAAGGCTCTGGTCTGGACAACGAATTGGATGTGGTGGAAGGCATGCAATTCGATCGGGGATATCTCTCGCCCTATTTCATTACCGATCAGGACTCGATGTCGGCTGAGTTGGAGAATCCATATATCCTGATACACGACAAGAAGATCTCCAATATCCGAGATTTGTTGCCGTTGCTCGAAGGTGTCGCTAAGTCGGGTCGACCGCTACTGGTCATTGCTGAAGACATTGACGGTGAAGCGCTCGCAACGCTGGTCGTGAACAACATCCGTGGCATCGTCAAGGTCTGTGGCGTCAAGGCGCCCGGTTTCGGAGATCGTCGTAAAGCGATGTTGCAGGATATTGCAATTCTGACCGGCGGGCAGGTGATATCTGAGGAAGTGGGTATGAGTCTAGAGGGTGCATCTCTCGATGATCTTGGTGACGCCAAGCGTGTGCAGATCTCGAAGGAGAACACCACGGTTATTGACGGTGCCGGAAAGAAGGGCGAAATCGAAAATCGTGTCAACTCGATCCGAGTACAGATTGAAGAAGCCACCTCCGACTACGACAAGGAAAAGATGCAAGAGAGAGTAGCAAAGCTAGCCGGTGGTGTTGCCGTGATCAAGGTCGGTGCCGCAACCGAGATTGAGATGAAAGAGAAGAAGGCGCGCGTTGAGGATGCGTTACATGCGACCCGTGCGGCAGTTGAAGAAGGTGTCGTACCTGGTGGCGGGACCGCGCTGGTACGCTGCATTTCAGAGGTGAACTCGGTGAAAGGCGATAACTATGATCAGGATCAAGGGATCTCGATTATCAGTCGATCATTAGAGGAACCGCTACGCCAAATCGTGGCGAATGCCGGCGAAGAGGGCTCGGTGGTGTTGTCCAAAGTCCTCGATAATCAAGGTAACTTTGGTTACAACGTAGCCACCAGCGAATACGGTGATGTAATCAACATGGGTATTCTCGACCCCACCAAAGTGACTCGACTAGCGTTGCAAAACGCTGCGTCAATTGCTGGACTCATGGTGACGACCGAGGCTATGGTAGCGGAAGTACCTGAAGACAAGCCGGCGCCACCAATGCCTGGTGGTGATATGGGCGGTATGGGCGGTATGGGCGGTATGATGTAAGGTAGCGCCTCGTCTTTACGACGAAGAAAGCCCCGCTTACGCGGGGCTTTCTTATGGTGTAAGCGGGTGATATATCAAAGGCAAGTCGCAATTACTTATTTCTTTCTGCTAAGTAAATAATCACAAAATTACTTGATCTATCTGGTAAATATTATTAATTGCCATGGGTTGATTTGTTTTGTTTGCTGAACAGTCTAATGGTGCTCGATGAATAATTATTTCCAATAATATTGTCGGGATAAATTACAAAATAAAAGATTTTTAGGGTTATGAAGAATGAAACACAAGCGGGAAATAGCGCTGCTGGAAGCTAAAATCAAGCAGTTGCAAGTGTCACAGGCGCAAGAGGTCGCACAACGCAACAAAATCAAACGTGCACATGGGGAATTAATCCGCGCGCTGAAACGAGCAGGACTGAGCCTTGATCAGTACATCGAACTTTTCGAGGACGACTACAAACACGCTATTAATAAACGGATTCGTGCTAGCGCTTCGTCAGGACGCCGGGGGCGACCAAAAAAGGCAGTAATCAAGATACCAGCTGGGGTCTACGGCAATATTCCTGGGGCCGGGAAACAGAGGATCACGGTCAAGGTGCGAGGCCCGCGGCCTAAAATATTGAAAGCTTACGCAGAACAGGTCGGTATCGACGCTTTTCTGAAAAAATGCAAGGTGAAATAAGCGCATTGCTGGTGGTGTGATGTAGAACAGCCGGGCGTGAGCTGGCTTTTCTACACGATGCTGATGAGTGCGTCCAAAATCTCATCTGGGCGTTCGGTCATCAAATGATGGGCACTGCCCTTAAAAATGGTAGTGCGTGCGCCTTCAATTTCACTAGCGAGTTCGCGTCCATAGCGGACCGGGGTCATGATATCGCGCTCGCCGAGAAGCAGCAGCGTCGGACAACGTACTGCTCTCGCGTGGGTGATTCCTGCTTCGTAGGCATGACAAGCATGTAGGCCGCGATGAAGAACGCCTGGGGCTGCTTGTTCCCATAAGCGCAAGGTGCCGCCAATCATCCACATGCCGGGGTTTTCGTTGCCGCCGAGGTGATAGCGAGTTGCGTAGCCCCAGTAGGTAAGCATCTCGATCGCTGTATGGTCATTGTCGCGGGCACAGTCCATCAGTGTATCGGTAACTGACATCGGGATCGCTGAGCCGATTAGACAGAGCGACCGATAGCGGCTCGGGTGCCTGCCAGCGGAAGCGAGTGCCACCAGGGAACCCATGCTGTGGCCGACGATTGCGGCCTGTTGAATATCACTTGCATCGAGCATTGCCACAATCCAATCAGCCATGGTTTCAATTTGATCGAAGGCGTCTCCTGCGGAGCGCCCATGGCCTGGCAGGTCCGGCGCCAGTACGTTGAACCCGTGGCGAGAGAAATAACGACTCGGTAGGACCCACACCGTATGATCTAGACCTGCGCCATGAACAAATACAACGGCCGACTGGTCCGTGCGGTGTTCCTGCGCGCCGGCATAGACAAAAGTCGGGCGTCCGTCAACCGTTAGCTGCATGAAAGGTTCTCGTCAGGCCGCGGCGCGTAGGCCTCGATTGAGATCCTCGATCAGGTCAGCTGGATCTTCTAGTCCAATGGACAAGCGGATCAGGCCTTCAGAGATTCCGGCAGCCAGGAGCGCATCGGCGTCCATGCGGTGATGGGTGGTACTCGCAGGGTGAATGACCAGTGACTTGGCGTCACCGACATTGGCCAAGTGCGATAGGAGTTCTGTTTTGTCGATGAAGCGCTGTCCGGCACTGCGCCCGCCGCGAATACTGAAACTGAACACAGCGCCACAACCGCGCGGCAAGAGTCGACGCGCGAGGGCATGGTCCGGGTGATTCGGCAGCTCGGGATAACTGACCCATTCGACGGTCTCATGATCTTTTAGATAAGCGACTACCTTGCGGGTGTTGTCAATGTGTTTTTCCATTCGAAGCGGCAGTGTTTCAAGCCCCTGCAACACATGAAACGCGGTGGTCGGGCTCATGCAGGCACCGAAATCCCGGGCGCCCTCCTTGCGCGCACGAGTAATAAATGCTGCTGGGCCAAACTCTTCAGAGAAACGCATGTTATGAAACCCCGAATATGGCTCTGTCAGCGTCGGGAAGCGGCCTGACGCCTCCCAGTTGAATTGTCCGCTGTCAACAAGAAGTCCGCCGATGACAATGCCATGTCCGCTCAGGAACTTGGTGGCTGAGTGAAAAACGATGTCGGCACCAAGATCGAATGGCCGGCACAGATAAGGTGTTGTGAACGTGGAGTCGACCATCAGCGGCAGCCCATGAAGATGAGCGATTTCGCTAATCTTAGGGATGTCGAGCACCTCTAGCCCGGGATTACCAAGGGTTTCACCGAAGATCAGGCGGGTGTCGTCGCGGATCGCACGAGCAAAAGCCTCCGGGTCGCGTGGGTCGACGAACGAGGTTTCTATACCAAACCGCGGTAGCGTGTATTCAAGCAGATTGTGTGTACCACCGTAGAGAGAGCGCGACGCGACAATGTGACTGTTCGCCCCCATCAAAGTAGCAATCGCGAGGAGACACGCGGCTTGTCCGCTGGCCGTCGCTATAGCACCGACGCCACCTTCAAGGGCGGCAATGCGTTCTTCGAGCACGGCGTTGGTGGGATTGGTAATTCTGGAATAAACATGTCCCGTGCGCTCGGAATTGAATATAGATGCCGCATGATCGGTGCTTTTGAAAACATAAGAAGCAGTCTGGTAGATCGGAGTCGCTCGAGCGCCGGTCGTTGCGTCGGGTTGTTGCCCGGCATGCAGCGTTAAGGTGTCAAAACCGAAGGTCTTCGGTTTATTCATAATGATTCTCCACCACGACTGTATGC
>CAZAHE010000001.1:43988-53382 GCA_964484965.1 uncultured Acidiferrobacteraceae bacterium
GCGGGAATCAGATCAAGTGCACTAAGAACACTTCGAATAACCGCAGTTAAGACACGTGTCGCAACCATCTAACAAGATTACGGCTTTGGTTGTGCACTTAGGACAAAGCTGTGATCGCGGCGGAAATTGTCCCGTACCGGTATCGGGTTGCTCCTTAATTTCGCCACGCTGGGCGAGTTCGCGGCGTTTTTCCGCGACCATCTGTCTCTGCTGATCCTCGAGTACTTCTTCGGAAATCATACCGATCATCTTCATGTGGCTCTCAATCGCGTCACCGATTTCGGCCACCAGCGACGGGGTGTACTTACCGCCGCGCTTAAAGTATCCCCCTTGGGGATCGAAAACGCTGCGCAATTCTTCCACCAGGAAAATAACGTCGCCGCCTTTTCTAAAAACAGCGGATATGATCCGGGTCAACGCCACGATCCACTGAAAGTGATCCATGTTCTTTGAATTGATAAATATTTCAAAAGGCCTGCGTTTCTCGTAGGGCGTTTCAGGGTTCAGTACGATGTCGTTGATGGTTACGTACAAAGCGTGATCTGACAGCGGTGTCTTAATTTTATAGGTGCTACCAATCAGCATCTCCGGGCGTTCTACCCGTTCATGCATCTGCACGACATTGGCGGGTATCTCGGCGCCGACTATCAGGTGATCGTCGCTTTGTGCTGGCAGTATTGGATTTGCCGGCGCTTCGTCAGTTGGGTCTGCCGACGCGTTGACGACTCGATAATCGGTTATTTTATTTTCGATCTTGATAGCCATGTCAGCATTCAGAACTTGCCGTAGTAGCCTTCCTTTAGTGCGTCGAACAGGTTTGCTGCAGTGTGAATTTCGCCGTCGTATTCTATTTCTTCGTGACCATTCACCTCGATAATTTCGCCCGTTTCCAGGGTAAAACGGTATACCGTGTTCTGTAGATCTTCTTCTTTCACCAGCACGCCCTGAAAGGCTTCTGGGTTGAAACGAAATGTTGTGCAGCCTTTGAGGCCTTTGTCGTAAGCGTAAAGATAAATATCCTTGAAGTCTTCAAACGGGAAGTCGCTAGGTACATTAGCAGTTTTGGATATAGAGGAATCAACCCACTTCTGGGCTGCTGCCTGTACGTCAACATGTTGTTTCGGTGAGATCAAGTCGGCACTTTGGAAATAATTGGGCAGTGCATTCTCTGCCTCCCCGTTGGGCCCCGCGTTGGCATTGATAAGTTCGCGGTAAGCCAACAATTCATAGGATAAAACATCAACCTTTTCCTTGGTTTTCCGGCCTTCGCGGATGACATTTCGGTGATACAGGTGTGCAAAGGAAGGCTCAATGCCATTGCTCGCATTGTTGCCGATAGAAAGGCTGATTGTTCCCGTTGGTGCGATTGAGGTGTGGTGGCTGTAGCGAACGCCATGCTTCGCGATACGATCAGTCAGTGCCTCGGGAAACTGCCGCATGTAGTTGCTGTATCTCGCCATCAGTATCGCCCCTCGCACCTTATCGCCGAGACAGTAACCATCATCCTTCATTTGCGGTCGTTTCGTCAGCATCTCACGGGTAACTTCGAATTCTTCAATCATTATTGGCGCTGAGCCTTTTTCGATAGCCAGTTCAATACCTGTTTCCCAACCCACTTCGGCCATCTCGCGTGCCACACGCTCGGTCAATTCAAGCGACGCGGCATCGCCATACTGCATTTTCAACATAACGAAGGTAGAGCCGAGGCCAAGGAATCCCATTCCATGTCGGCGCTTATATCGAATCTCCTCGCCTTGTTGATTGAGAGGCAGGCCATGAATGTCGACCACGTTGTCTAGCATGCGTGCAAAGACTGCGACGACGCGACGAAACCGTTGCAAGTTAAAACTGGCCGTATCGCTAAAAGGGTTGTCTACAAACTTTGTCAAATTGATTGAGCCGAGTAGACAACTGCCGTAAGGAGGTAACGGTTGTTCACCGCAAGGGTTAGTCGCTCGAATATCTTCGCAGAACCAATTGTTATTCATGTTGTTGATGCGATCGATCAGTATGAATCCAGGTTCGGCATAGTCGTACGTCGAACGCATGATCAATTCCCACAGTTGTCGAGCGGGCACTGATTTATAAATGCGACAGGCGACCTCGCCTTTGCTATTCACGGTATAGCCGGTCTGATCTGGCCAGGCCCGCCAAACAATGTGACTGGAATCTTCTTCTAATTCCCCTGGTGTGGCTGGGAAGACAAGGTCCCAATCCATGTCGCTCTTGACGGCTTGAATGAATTCATCCGTCACTAGGCAAGAGAGATTGAACTGTCGTAGACGACCATCTTCGCGTTTCGCGGAAATAAAGGCTTCGATGTCAGGATGAGTAATGTCGAATGTGCCCATTTGTGCACCGCGCCGGCCGCCGGCCGATGAGACGGTAAAGCACATGGCATCAAATATGTCCATGAAAGACAGCGGACCCGAAGTGTAGGCGCCTGCCCCACTGACGAAAGCGCCCTTGGGGCGCAAAGTAGAGAACTCGTAGCCGATACCACAGCCAGCTTTGAGCGTGAGCCCCGCCTCGTGAACCGCCGAGAGAATGCCGTTCATCGAATCGGGCACGGTACCCGAGACGGTACAGTTAATAGTGCTGGTCGCAGGTTTATGGTGTTGTGCACCTGCGTTAGAGATAATGCGTCCAGCCGGTATTGCGCCGTTACGTAATGCCCACAGAAATTCGTCGTACCACTTTGCTTGCTTGTCTGCCGTTTCTTCGACGTCAGCAAGTGCCTTCGCGATGCGCTTGAAGGTGTCATCGATGCTCTCATCAAGCACTTCACCGGCTTTTGTCTTGAGCCGGTATTTCGTATCCCATATATCCGTCGACGCCAACTGAAAAGGGATTGATGTGACGCTCGTTATTGATTTTTCGAGACTTGCTATTGTCATCTTGCGTCGTTCCTAAACTCAGAGATACCCCTGCCAGCCCCAACGCGCACCGGGCATCGAAGGTGAGCGAATATTTAACCGTTCCTATACTTGGGAATCTGCCACTTTGTGTTTTAGGGGTGGCCGATATAAAACACAATATGTTGTGGCGTCAGCGCGAGATTAATCGCAATATCTTGTGTTGGTCAACTATTACGCCGTAGACGCTGAAAAGTGCTTGATTTGCCTGTGCCGGGCAATCAGGTTGTCAGCTGTCGGTAGATGGCAGACACCCGAAAAGGCAGTCGTCGGACGTCCTCGATGACTGTGTAATTGACCGCACCGTACATGTGTGGGAGGTAGTCGTGGCCAGTGTGATCGATGGTGATACAGAACGGATGCACACCGGCGTGTTTCGCCTCAAGTAGCGCTTGACGTGTGTCCTCAATACCATATTCACCGCGATAGCCATCGTAGTCATCGGGCTTGCCATCTGACAATGTAATCAATATACGAGTGCGTGCTTCGATGTTGTTGAGTAGTGCGGTGAGATGGCGAATCGTCACCCCCATACGGGTGTAGTCTTGCGGCTTGATACCCGCGATCCTGGCTCGAACCGCATCGTCGTAAACATCATTGAAGCGTTTGATGCGATACAACTCGCAGCGCTTTCTCGTCATGCCAGAAAATCCGTAGACTGCGTAACGATCTCCGAGTATCTCAAGCGCTTCACACAGCAGTACCAGGCTTTCCCGCTCGGCCTGGTTAATCCAGCCTTTGGTTGAGCCGCTTACATCGACCATGAATACCACAGCGATATCGCGCTCGAAACGGCGCTGTCGGGTAAACAATCGATCAGACATCTCATGGCCGGCAACTGCGTCGGCGAGTGACCCAATTATGGCATCAAGGTCAAGGTCTTCGCCGTAACTTTGCCGATGCAGACGTTGGTTGCTGTCTCGAAGAGCTTCAAAGGTGCGACGTAATTCAGTCACTAAGCCTTGATACTGTGCGAGTGTCTCCTCGACGAACGGTTCAGGCGCCGGTTGCATGTCAATCTCGCGCAATGTGCACCAATTCTTTCGGTAGTGACGTCGTCTGAAGTCCCATTCTGGATAATACAGGGCGCCTTCATCTGAGTCGGGGTATCGATCACTGCCGGCGACAGAGCCGGCGCCGGGTTCGTTTACATAGGGCGAGGCATCGTCGCGTGTCGAGCCCGCGGTTGCCAAGTATTCGGCAGGAATGTTCTGAAAATCCTGCAGGATTGAGGTCAGCAATTGTTCAATCTCCGCTGTCGGCTTAATAGTTTCGCCGTCGAGATTCAGCATCACCATACCCTCGTTATCGTCTTCCTCATCGTCGTGTAATTCAAATCGTTTTGCGTCTTCTAGCCCCGTTTCATCAGCCAATTGTTCGAGCAGTTGTGACAGCTGCGCTTGTAGTTGATCGCGTTCGCGCGAAACTCGCGCAATCAGCATAGCTTCGGCTTGCTCGAGTTTCAGTACGCCCTGCCACGGCAGAGGCGGTGGTAGAACAATGTTCTGGTCGATCAGTTGTTCGACAAACACCAATGTATCTTCGACGGATGCCTGCTTAGTCTCAAGCACGTCAAAGATGGGTTGAAGTTCGGGCGAGTGAACCGCGTGAGTTTCGAATGTTTTTAATGACTGCAGGTCTCGTGCCAAACCGGGAAGATCGCGACGGATGCAGGCGTCAATGCGGTGTGCCTCTAGTCGCGCAAACAATGTCCTCGCTTGTTTCGGATTAGGCAGGCGGTCGAGGCGCACTGACAGCAACTCGTCTTCCGGGTTGCCTCGCCGGAACGTGCCGTAGCGTGTTTGCGCCCACAAGTGAGTGGCTGTCGCTTTGTAAAGTAGAAAATTTTCCTTAGGATTGTTGTATTGTGCGCAACGCGGTGGCAGGAACAACGATTCGGTGTCTGTAAAGGTGAGGTCGTCGGCATGTAAGCGAAGATAGCGTCCTGACAAGCCCCGAAGATAACGGTCGAGCACAGCTTTGACGTCGCCAAGTTCAACCCGTTGCGAAGTTAGTGCGTGATCAGCCGCGAAATCTTCGACATTGCCGAAAGCCTCGCTGCCAGGGTAAAGACCGAGGCGGTCATAGACATCCATGGCGCCAATAATCCAGGCTTCTACACCGTCGAATCCCATCAATTCGAATGCCTGTGGCGCATGACTGACGAACTGAAATCCCATTTCCGAATTAGTGCGGGTGATTACAGCCAGCCAGTGGAGGGTGAAGTCTTGTTCAGCGCGGCTACGGCGAGCTAGCGCGCGGGCGGGTTCAACGGCACTGCGGCGCGAAGAAAGCACCGCATCGAGCATTTCGTCGAAACGCTCCTCAATCGTTTCCGCCGTCAGGCCTAAGGGGGAGGGATTCATATCATTGGCGGCATCGATTTAAAGACGGTCTAGCGCGATTGTAGGTTGTGTGTGGATGTGTCGAGACGGTGACGCTAACCGATTATCAGCCTATCGAGTAGCAGTTTCTGGCAGACCCTGCGACCATAACCCTAATGGACAGCATGGCGCTTGTTTTCGAGTGGATCCAGCACCATCCGGCGATGGTGACCCTGATTACGCTTGCATCGGTCGGTTTGGCACTGCTCTACGCGGGCCTCGTGATAGTTGTTATGGTGCGTATTCGGTCCGATTACTTCGTTCAACGGCAAACGGCCATCGGTGATCGCAAACGCCTTTGGTTTTCATCGGCCATCATCGTGGTAGCAAGAAACGTTGCTGGTTGGATTCTCTTGTTGGTTGGGATAGTGCTGCTGGTTTTGCCGGGTCAAGGTATTCTCACGGTACTGATGGGGTTGGCATTATTGGATTTTCCCGGCAAGCGGACGTTGCTGCTTAGGATTCTTCGTATTCGCCGTGTGCATCAGGCAATCGGTCGTATCCGGGCGAAAGCCGGCAAGCCGCCACTGGTGATTCCGGCGGACTGATGCGGTTCGAGTAATCAGAAAAGTGAAGTAGCTAGTTCGTTGACCGCCGCTAGCATCTCAGGCTCGTCGGTCAATGATTCCGCGATTGCACCTTGGCAAGCGGTTCTCGAGTCGACACCGCTGATCATCAGTTTGCCGGCGTGAACGAGTAGGCGTGTACTGGCGCCCTCTTCCAGACCGTTTCCCTTGAGGTTCCGGGTCATAGCGGCATATTTGACGAGTGATGACGCAGTGGTCTCGTCGATACCTGATTCGCGGATAATGATGCGTTTTTCTAGGTCCGCGTCTGGATAACCGAATTCTATAGCGACGAAACGCTGCCGCGTACTCTGTTTGAGGTCCTTTAGTACGCTTTGGTAGCCAGGATTGTATGAAATTGCGAGGCCGAAAGCAGCGGTTGCTTTTAGCAATTCGCCTGTTTTTTCAATCGAAAGAACCCGGCGTTCGTCGGCCAACGGGTGAATGACGACGGTCGTGTCTTTGCGAGCTTCGACCACCTCATCAAGGTAACACAGGGCGCCAAAACGCACTGCTTGGGCCAAAGGCCCGTCAACCCAACGGGTTTCTCCGCCTATGATGAGGAAGCGACCGACAAGGTCCGATGCGGTCAAGTCATCGTGACAAGAAACCGTGACCAACGGTCGCGACAAGTGGTAAGCCATGTACTCCATGAAGCGAGTTTTGCCACAGCCCGTTGGCCCCTTCAGCAAGACCGGAATTTGATTGTGGTAGGCGGCCTCGAATAATTCGATTTCGCGGCCCTGTGCTGCGTAATAAGGTTCGTGCTCGATCATGAGCGCATCGGCCGAAGTATCTCCTTGGTCCATGTTCGAGAGTTCTTCCGGTCGCATAGTGCTGGTGTTGACCTTGTTGGCTCGTAAGGCCGATTGTTTCTTCATGGTGTAAAGACGGTGTCCAGTTTTTTCGCAACGGCGATTTGTTTTAATCGCACGTAGCGGGGTAGGCCGTTTTGGTAAGGAGGATAGTCCTCGCCTCTCATTAAAGGTTCGAGATAGGTTCGGCACCGCTGGGTAATGCCAAAGCCGTTGTCGGTTATAAAGCTTGGTGGCATTTTCTTTTCGCGGTTTGCGACCCGGCTGAGGTGAGCTTCGCCGATGCGCCAGCGGTAAGGTCGATTAGAAGTGCGCTCAATGGTCGCCATCACCGCATTCTTGCCAGCGCGGGCAAATTCAACAGCAGCCCGACCGACGGCGTAAGCTTGTTCAACGTCGGTGTGCGAGGCAATATGACGTGCGGAACGCTGCAAGTAATCCGCGACAGCGTAGTGGTATTTAAGATTCAGCTCCTTTTTCACCATAGCCGAGATGACGGCGGCCACACCGCCAAGTTGCGCATGGCCGAAGGCGTCACGTAGACCCTGGTCGGACAGGAATCGGCCGCGTCCATCGCGAATGCCTTCGGAGACCACCACCGAACAGTAGCCATGTGTTTTCACTTTCTTTTTGAGAGCAGCCAGAAACCGGCGGCGTTCGAAAGGCACTTCCGGAAACAGGATCAGAATAGGCAAATCTGTGTCGTTGTCAGCGGCCATGCCGCCAGCGGCGGCGATCCATCCGGCATGCCGTCCCATCACTTCGAGTACGAAGACCTTGGTAGAGGTCTTGGCCATGGAGGCGACATCAAAGCTCGCTTCGCGCGTGGAGATGGCGATGTACTTGGCAACTGATCCGAAACCAGGACAGTTGTCCGTAATGGGGAGATCGTTATCCACGGTTTTCGGGATGTGGATGGCCTGGATAGGAAACCCCATTTTATTGGATAGCTGCGAGACTTTCAGACAAGTGTCAGCCGAGTCACCACCGCCGTTATATAGGAAATAGCCGATGTTGTGCGCTTTGAATACCTGCATCAGTCGTTCGTACTGCGCGCGGTTTTCTTCGAGGCCCTTTAGCTTGTAGCGGCATGAACCAAATGCGCCAGAGGGCGTGTAGCGAAGTGCGGCAATTGCGCGCCGGCTCTCTTTGCTGGTATCAATGAGATCTTCGGTAAGCGCGCCGATTATGCCGTTGCGCCCTGCATAAACCTTGCCGAATTCGCGCTTATGTTTTGCCACTGTCTCGAGCACCGCACACGCACTGGCGTTGATTACTGCAGTGACTCCTCCGGACTGCGCGTAGAAAACATTCTTTTGGTTTTTCAAAATCAAAGCCCTCTAAATAACTTGCACGCTCTGTCGTGATGCGCGACGATCGGTACGGATGGTGCCGGTTCTAGTCATCTCAGTTCGGTCCAGCGACGCTGAAACACCTAGCTTGTCTTTGACGCCCATGGCGCGCCACGCATATACACCCGAGTGATAACACATTCGGTCAAATAGGTGTAGAGCACATCAGCGGCGCCATAGCGTTTGGAGTGCGTATGGGGTCATTAAAACCGCTGACGGGCGCTGCCAGCGCTGAGGGCAAAAAAATGAACACCGCTCTGGCGCGCCTGATCCTCGCTGGGCAGCCGAGGGAGTGTCCGGCTGAGGTTCTGGTCTCTGAAGTCGGGGGGTCTCACTCATAACGGTCTTGCCTGCGGCATAGCACGCTTTGGCCGCATTCTAGCGCTTGTGGCGGCGATCCCTGCGATTGGCATCGGGTTGGCATTGACACCTTATTCTTGAGCGCAGTAGTGTACGCCCCCTTTTTTTTAAAAATTGAACATGATGCCGGGGCTTTCGGGTCGTCGGCTTCGTGGGAGCTCACAATTCTCTCGCCCTATGCGAATAGTATTACTCGGCGCGCCCGGATCTGGTAAGGGCACACAGGCCAAACGGCTGGCAGCCTATTTCCGTGTTCCGCAGATATCGACAGGAGATATCCTGCGCACGGCTGCGGACGCCGATACGGATTTTGGCCGGCATATTGCGGCCTTACTGAAAGCTGGCCAGCTGGTATCTGATGACGTCGTTATCGATGCGGTGACCGCAGCGTTACGTGCGCCTGCAAGTCGGCGTGGCTTCATCCTCGACGGGTTTCCCCGAAACATCCCCCAGGCACAGGAAATCGATACGCGCCTGAGTTGGATGGGGCGACCTTTACAGTTGGCACTGAATTTCGCTATCGATCCGGAGCGACTCATCCGCCGTGTCACCGGCCGCATCAGCTGCAATGGTTGCGGCGCGATCTACAACCGTTATTTCATGGCGCCTGTAAAACGAGGTGTCTGTGACCATTGTGGTGCCAAGCAACTGGTAAAACGTTCTGATGATCAAGCCAGAACCTTTGCCAAGCGGTTGGAAGCCTACCACCTCGAATCGGAGCCATTGATCGATTATTTCAGGGCGCAGCAAAAATTACGCACTATCCATGTCGACGAAGGTGCCTCGCGTGTGTTCGAGCTGATTGGTGAGGTAATCCATGCAGAGATTAGGCCGTTCGACAAAAAGGTCGCAGCGAGTGAAGTGTCTACTCGAGTCGCGCCCAAAGGAGAGCGTGTCATCAGCGGTGGTGCAGTTGAACGAGCAGCGACGCCGGTACGTAAGTCAGCAAAGAAAAAGAAGGTCACGGCCAAGCGGTCGGTAAAGAAAAAAACGCCGCAGCGC
>CAZAHE010000001.1:53482-121540 GCA_964484965.1 uncultured Acidiferrobacteraceae bacterium
AGAAGGTCACGGCCAAGCGGTCGGTAAAGAAAAAAACGCCGCAGCGCGCAGCGGCCAAGAAGAAGGTGACGGCTAGGCTGGAAAGGAAAAAAGCTGCTGGCACAAAAGGCCTGGCAGCACCGAAGACCAGTAACAAAAGCGCTCAACGCGTATCAAAAAAAGCAGCAAGAAAAACAGATAAGAAAACTTCTGCTCGACCCAAAGGCAAACGAAGGTAACGGGCTGATGGTTAGTGGTCATTATCCTCGCCAGCGCATGCGCCGTCTTCGCAAGGATGCTTTTAGTCGCTCGCTGGTGCGCGAATCCGATTTAGGGTGCCATGATTTGATTCAACCGCTATTTGTTCATGAAGGCGAGTTGAACCGAACGCCGGTACCGTCAATGCCTGGCGTCGAACGTTTGACGGTGGACCTGGTTCTGGAAAAAGCCAATCATCTCGTCGAGTTGGGAATTCCAGCTGTGGCAATATTTCCGGTTGTTCCGACGCAGAAAAAAACAACCCACGCGGAAGAAGCAGTTAACCCCGAAGGGTTGGTCCCACACGTCGTGCGCGAATTGCGGGAGCATTATCCAGAACTCGGCGTGATTACCGATTTGGCGTTGGATCCATATACCAGCCACGGCCAAGATGGTGTTCTAAGTGATGCGGGCTACGTGCTTAACGACGAAACGGTGGAGATTCTCGCGCGTCAGGCGCTATGCCACGCAAATGCCGGGGCCCAGATTGTTGCACCCTCCGATATGATGGACGGGCGAGTGGCTGCAATTAGAGATGCTTTGGAGCATGCGGGACACTTGAATACGCGGATTCTGGCCTATTCTGCTAAATATGCATCGGCATTTTACGGACCGTTCCGAGATGCTGTTGGTTCAGCCACGAACCTCGGCGGTGGTGACAAGTTGTCTTACCAAATGGACCCAGCCAATAGCGACGAAGCACTGCGCGAAGTAGAGCTTGATCTGCTCGAAGGAGCAGACATGGTTATGATTAAGCCGGGCTTGCCATATCTGGATATTGTGCGGCGGGTCAAATCTGAATTCTGCGTACCCACTTTTGTCTATCAAGTCAGCGGCGAATACGCGATGTTGTGTGCTGCGATCAACAACGGCTGGCTGGACCGGCGAGGTGCTGTTACAGAAAGCCTAGTGGCGATCAAACGCGCTGGTGCCGACGGCATACTGACTTATTTCGCCGAGGAGATGGCCACTTGGCTTAAGGCCGGTTAAGGTCTCAGGTGCCTGTCAGAAGTTGGCATTTGGACAACCCGTAGCGTCGCCGGTCAAACGATCTAATGAGTGGTCAGCCTAAACCGACAGAGATTCGACTTCACCAGCAGTCCCGTATGCTTGAGATTGCCTTCGATGACGGCACTCGCTATCAGTTATCTTGCGAGTATTTGCGTGTCTTCTCGCCGTCGGCTGAGGTGCGTGGGCATGGGCCCGGACAGGAAACTCTTCAGACCGGCAAGGAACGAGTCAATATTGAAAAAATCGAACCAGTTGGCGCATACGCTGTGCGGTTGCACTTTGATGACGGACATTCAACAGGCCTATATTCCTGGGAAACATTCTACGAGTTAGGTCGGCACCAGTCCGAGTATTGGCAGGCTTATCTCGATCGATTGGCTGTAGCGGGCTACACCCGCGAGGAACCCGCCCAACTGTAAAAAGCGCTATGGCCACTACAAAAGGTAGCAAGCGCAATACCCATTTCGGCTTCCAGCGCGTCGCCGCAGCCGATAAAGCCGCCCGTGTTGCCGGCGTTTTTGACTCAGTCGCACCGCGTTACGATCTGATGAACGACCTGATGTCGTTCGGCAGTCATCGCTGGTGGAAGCATTTCGCCGTCAGTCAGAGTGGTGTGCGGGAAGGTCACCGTGTTCTCGATGTGGCAGCCGGTAGCGGTGATCTGGCGCGTCGCTTTGCCCAACGAGTGGGTGCCAGCGGTCAAGTAACGATCACTGATGTCAATATGGACATGTTGCAGCGAGGCCGGAGCCGGTTGCTCGATGCGGGAATCGTCAGCCAGGTCAATTACGCAATTACAGACGCTGAATGCCTGGCTATTAAGCCGGGACATTTCGACTGTGTAAGCATCGGCTTTGGACTGCGCAACGTGACACGGATCGACCACGCATTGGTCTCGATGTATTCAATGCTGCGCCCTGGTGGTCGGGTGATCGTGCTTGAGTTTTCGCACCCGAGCTCAAAGCTGCTCGCTGCGGCCTACGACGTCTACTCTTTTGCCGTGATTCCGCGCCTAGGCGCTGCGGTGACGGGCGACGCCGACAGTTACCGTTACCTGATTGAATCAATTCGCCGCCACCCTGACCAAGAAACACTGGCCACGATGATGACCGAGGCTGGATTCGAAGACGTGCGCTATCACAATCTGAGCGGCGGTATCGTCGCAGTACACATTGGATTTCGCTACTGACATGCGCTCTTTGTGAGCGGCAAGCTATGCAAATGACCTTGGCACTAGTTGAATCGGCGATTAACCGGTTTCTTGCAATGGACTTGGAAGCGGCCGAATTGATCGCGCCACTTGAGGGCAAGCTGATAGGTATTTTGCCAAGGGCGGTCGACGAGCCAATTTGTTGCCTGATTTCCGGTGCACGAATTGAAGTCATAACGCAGCCACAACGCACGCCTGATCTGGTAGTGGCAGGGAATCTGCTCGACCTGGTCCGTTTGGGTACGGTGGGTTCTCCGGAATCGTTGATGCGTGAGCGTGATATCACTATGTCGGGCGATGTGGAGGTGGCGCGCTCGGTAAAAGTGATGTTGCGCCGCTTCCAGCCCGACTGGGAGGAATCACTTTCCCGAGTGGTAGGCGACGTTCTGGCTAGGAGAATTGCCGTCGGTATTCGCAGCATAGCCGAATGGACAAACGAAAGCCGCGAGTCGCTGACGGCGACATTGAGCGAGGCGCTGACAGAAGAAAAACGAGTGTTGCCGACGCGTCTTCGTTACCAGCAACATCAAGCTGCCGTCGAGCAAGTGCGAGACGACAGCGACAGGTTAATGGTGCGGGTTGACCAATTACTGTCTCGTAGCGTAAAGGCAGGGGAACAATGACTGGGGCACGCCACTACTTTCGCATATGGCGAATCATCAACGTGCTATTGCGTCACGAGCTGGATGAGTTGTTGGACCAGCACGGCGCATTAAGACGCTTCAAAGGCTTGTTTTTCCTAATTCCCGCATACTGGCGGCGACGGTCTGAGACACCACGCGCCACACGCGTGCGGCAGGCCTTGGAGGAACTGGGTCCGATTTTTGTCAAGTTCGGTCAGGTTCTTTCGACGCGCCCGGACCTCCTGCCCGACGATATCGCGCTGGAGCTGACACGATTACAAGATGACGTGCCACCATTTCCCGGGCAGCTCGCTATCGACGTCATTGAGCAAGCCTATGGCGAGTCGATAGATGTGCACTTCGCAAAATTTGACCAGCAGCCAGTGGCATCCGCGTCCGTCGCACAAGTGCACCTCGCATTACTGCACGACGGCACCGAGGTAGTAGTCAAGGTGCTACGGCCTGGAATTGAAACGATTATCGATCGTGATGTCGAACTGCTGTATGCGTTGGCCCGACTGGCGGAACGTTGGTGGCCCGGCGCACGGCGGCTACGTCCCGTCGAGGTCGTTGACGAGTACGACAAGACCATTCACGGCGAGTTGGATTTAATGCGCGAAGCAGCGAATGCCAGTCAGCTAAAGAAGAACTTTGAGGATTCCGACCTGATTCTTGTGCCCACAGTTTACTGGGATCATACGCGGCGGGCGGTCATGGTAATGGAGCGGGTCTCCGGCATTCCCATTCGCGATGTGGATGCGCTGCGGCGTGCGGGGATCGACATGCGGCAACTTGCCCATGACGGTGTCGAGATATTTTTCACACAGGCTTTTCGGGACGGGTTTTTCCACGCCGATATGCACCCGGGCAATATTTTCGTTAGCGAAGAGGGGCAATATCGCGCCGTCGATTTCGGCATCATGGGGACACTTACAGCCAACGATAAACGCTACCTGGCTGAGAATTTGTTGGCTTTTTTCAATCGTGATTACAGAGCGGTTGCCGAAGCCCACATTCGTGCGGGATGGGTTCCTGCTACTACAAAAGCGGATGAGTTTGAGGCGGCGATTCGTACTGTGTGCGAACCAATCTTCGCGCGGCCTATCAGTGAAATTTCATTCGGTCGACTTGTGGTGCGCTTATTTCAGACCGCGCGCCGATTTGACATGCCAGTGCAGCCACAGTTAGTGCTTTTGCAGAAAACACTTTTGAATATTGAGGGGTTGGGGCGACAGCTGTACCCGCAGCTTGACCTATGGGAAACAGCGAAGCCGTTTCTTGAGCAATGGATGCGAGAGGAGGTTGGACCGGCCGCATTGGTGAGGCGGTTGCGCGACGATCTGCCACGCCTGGTACCTTGGTTGGATGAATTGTCCAGCGCACTGGTGACGCGAATTCGGAGTCCCGCCGTGCCGTCTGGGGCAGAGATGGCGACCAAGGAAAACTCCAGCGGGCGGAATGGTACGAATGATTTCAGGCAATGGCGTAGGCGCCTCGCTGGAACCTTGGTGGGCATCGTATGCCTCGGATTGGGACTGATTACGATCACCGGGCTACGCGACGGTCTGACCGCGGACGTTGGCACCCTGATCGGCCTGGCAATGCTCGTGGTGGGCGGCACCCTCGTTGGTTATTGCCAGAGAAGTTGAACTTCGCGTATTAAATGCTTAATGTTTTCATGGAATTAGAGTCTAATAGTTGATCACCATGGTTGGTTTTTTGCGCGCCAATCCTTATACTGGTGGTGGTTTTGATGCGGTTCAGTCAGTGACCAACTGGCTCGGGCCATCAACGAGGTGAAGTCTGATCGGCAGATGATTTGTTTGCTTGTAGCGTTTCACCCATTGCACCAGGAGGTAGTATGAAACTGACCACCAAGGGTCGTTATGCAGTGACCGCAATGCTTGATCTGGCGATTCACCAGTCGCGTCGTCCCGTGACGCTGCAGGACATAGCGACCAATCAGGAAATCTCTTTGTCTTATCTTGAACAGCTCTTCGCCCGATTGCGACGTGCTGGCCTTGTCAAAGGTACGCGCGGACCTGGCGGTGGTTATCGGTTGTCAAAGGACATGGACAAGATTTCGGTGGCCGCAATCATCACCGCGGTTGATGAAAAGGTGGATGTCACTCGCTGTGGCGGCAAAACGGATTGTCAGGAGGGCGAGCGCTGTCTGACGCATGAACTGTGGACGGCGCTTAGCGACAAAATCTATGAATTTCTCGACGACATCAGCCTGGGCGCTTTGGTGCGCCAACCTGAGGTGCAAAAAGTAGCTGAACGACAGGACAATCGCCGGCGGCGGATTGATGAAACTGCATCGCGCGAGGTGTTGTTCGTGCACGATGATGCCACGCCGTCAAGTTGAACACGAACTCCATGATAAACACCACAGCGAGAATGAAATGGCTTCAGCCGTAGCCGATATTGATGCACTGGTCGGCCGTCAGTACAAAGAAGGCTTTGTCACTGAGATCGACTCAGACACGTTGCCACCTGGCCTCGATGAGGGCGTTATCAAGGCAATATCAGCAAGAAAGAATGAACCCGCATTCATGCTCGAATGGCGCCTCGAGGCGTTTCGTCGCTGGCAGAGCATGGTTGAGCCGGCTTGGGCCCACGTGCATTATCCGCCGATTGATTTTCAGGCGATCAGTTACTACTCGGCCCCGCGCAGGGCAGAGGACGCTCCGAAGAGCCTTGATGAGGTGGATCCGAAACTGCTGGAGACCTATGAGAAACTGGGAATCCCACTGCAAGAACAGAAAATGCTGGCTGGGGTGGCAGTTGATGCCGTTTTTGACAGTGTTTCTGTTGCCACTACGTTCAAAGAAAATCTCGCTGAGGCGGGCGTCATATTCTGCCCGTTCTCTGAGGCGCTACGCGATCATCCGGAGTTGGTACAGAGATACTTGGGTACGGTGGTTCCGCCAGGGGACAATTACTACGCCGCGCTGAACTCGGCGGTATTCAGTGACGGATCATTCGTATACGTACCCAAAGGGGTTCGTTGCCCGATGGAATTGTCCACCTACTTTCGTATCAATGCGATGAATACCGGCCAGTTCGAGCGAACTTTGATCGTGGCGGCGGAAGAGAGCTACGTCAGCTACCTCGAAGGCTGTACCGCACCGATGCGGGATGAGAACCAGCTACATGCTGCTGTGGTCGAACTGGTAGCGATGGAAGATGCTGAGATCAAGTACTCCACAGTGCAGAACTGGTATCCCGGTGACGCTGAAGGACGCGGGGGGATTTATAACTTCGTCACCAAGCGTGGTGCATGTCAGGGTAAACGCGCAAAGATTTCCTGGACACAGGTCGAGACGGGATCGGCGATTACCTGGAAATACCCCAGCGTGTTGCTGCAGGGGGACGATTCCATTGGTGAGTTCTATTCCGTTGCTTTGACGAATAACAGACAGCAAGCGGATACCGGAACGAAGATGGTTCATATCGGGTCGAACACCAGCAGCACAATCATCTCCAAGGGTATTTCTGCGGGCCGCGGCCAGAATGCGTATCGCGGATTGGTAAAAATTATCAAAGGCGCCGAGGGCGCACGCAATTATTCCCAGTGCGATTCACTGCTGATGGGAGACCGATGCAGCGCACACACATACCCCTACCTCGAGGTGAAAAATCCTACCGCAACTGTCGAACACGAAGCGACCACCACGCGAATCGGTGAAGATCAACTGTTTTACTGTCGCCAGCGTGGCTTATCCGAAGAAGACGCAGTGTCGATGATTGTCAACGGTTTCTGTAAGGAAGTTTTTAAGGAGTTGCCGATGGAGTTCGCTGTAGAGGCCCAAAAGCTATTGGGCGTCAGTCTTGAAGGGGCTGTGGGTTGAGTGCACCGCGACACGGGGCCTTAACTTTTACAAATAATCACAGGTCCTAGAACCATGCTGAGCATCTCAGACCTTATGGTGGCGGTGGGGGACACGCCCATTCTGCAAGGTGTAAATCTTGAAATTGCAGCTGGAGAAGTGCACGCGATCATGGGGCCGAACGGCTCTGGCAAGAGTACCTTGGCTAATGTACTGGCTGGGCATGATGGTTATGAGGTAACCGCTGGTAGCGTGACATACAACGGCCATGATTTGCTGGCGCTCTCGCCGGAGGCGCGAGCGCGTGAAGGGGTTTTTCTCGCGTTCCAGTATCCGGTCGAGATTCCAGGTGTAACAAACGTCTACCTGATTAAGGAAGCGGTCAATGCACAGCGCAAACACCGCGGCGAGAGTGAGCTCGATGCAATCGATTTCCTCAAACTGGTGCGCAAAAAGTTGCAGTTGGTCGATATGAAAGAGGAATTTTTGCACCGATCTGTCAATGAGGGTTTTTCCGGCGGTGAGAAAAAACGCAACGAGATCTTTCAGATGGCCATGCTCGAGCCTACGCTGGCGATTCTCGATGAGACCGATTCCGGGCTCGATATCGATGCTTTGAAGGTCGTCGCCAGCGGTGTTAACGCATTGCGCAAAGCCGATCGGGCGATTCTTATCGTCACCCATTACCAGCGCCTGTTGGACTATATCGAACCTGATCAGGTGCATGTGTTGGCCGCCGGCCGCTTTGTGAGATCTGGTGACAAAGATCTTGCGCGGGAACTTGAGCAGCATGGTTACGGTTGGATCGAAGCGCAAACCAACAAAGCTGCTACACCCCTGGCGAAGTAACTGTTATGGATGCTGCGGTCACCAGCTACCTAACGGTGCAAGAACAACTCGCCCCTACTCTGCCAGCGGCCGCATTGCCATGGTTGGCAACCTTGCGTGATGAGGGTGTCAAGCGACTTCGTGACGTGGGATTTCCGACAGTGCGTGACGAAGACTGGCGCTATACCAACGTCCGGCCGATACTCAAAGAACCTTTCGAAATAGCCGATGCTGAAGCGCGCGTTGATCCATCGTTTGTGCTCGCTGCGGCAATACCGTCATTGTTGTGTCATCGGTTGGTCATCGTAGACGGCATCATCGCGCGAGAACTTTCTGACACTGACGGGTTACCTGACGGCATCAAGGTAAACAGCCTCTCTAATCTAGTCGCTTCAGAGCCAACTCGCGTCGAGCCCTACCTTGGCAAGGTCGCGGTCGGTGACACACACGGTTTTACGGCGATGAATGCGGCCTTTATGGCAGATGGAGTAGTAATCGAGATAGCGCCGGGTCAGACGCTCGACAAGCCGCTTGAGCTGCTGTTTATTTGCAGCGGCGCGGGGGAGTCTGTGATGGCGCAGCCGCGTAACCTTATTGTGGTCGGAAAAGACGCGCGTTTGCAGATACTTGAACGATATGTTTCGGCCCACGAGCAGCGTTCGTTAACTAATGTGGTAACTGAACTGGTGCTGGATGAGAACGCGCAAGTCTCGCTGTATCGCCTGCAGGAAGAAAGCGGGCACAGTTTTCATGTCGGTGGTCTGTTTGCAAAGCTGGGACCTGCCAGTCGTCTTGATTCATTAGCGGTGACATTGTCGGGCGCTCTCGTACGAAACGACTTGCACGTGGAGCTCGACGGCAATGGTGCCGAGGCCAATCTGCGAGGGCTTTATGTCGCCCGTGGCCGACAACATGTCGATAATCACACCCAGGTGGTGCATAACGAGCCAGGCTGTATCAGTCGCCAGCATTACAAAGGAATTCTTGATGATCGCGCGCATGCAGTGTTCCATGGCCGTATCGTGGTTCAGCCCGACGCACAGCAGACAGATTCAGAACAAAGCAATCAGAACCTGTTACTTTCCCGCGATGCTGAAATTGATAGCAAACCGCAGCTCGAAATCTATGCTGACGACGTTAAGTGCAGCCACGGTGCGACGGTCGGCCAACTGGACACTGATGCATTGTTTTACTTGAAGGCCAGAGGTATCCCCGAGGACGCAGCGCGGCGGATGCTGATTGGTGGGTTTGCCAGCGAGGTCTTGCTTACTATTAGTGAGGAGCCGATCAAAGAGCATCTGCTTGCCCTCGTTGGTGCACGGTCCGATAACTGACTCGATCTCTTTACTATGACTGTCCTTAAAACGGCAACCGTGATCCCAACTGACATGGCGTCGGCGAGAGCCGATTTTCCGGTGCTTGATCAACAAGTCAACGGTCGGCCGCTGGTATATCTTGACAGCGGCGCAAGCGCGCAGAAGCCCGAAGTGGTGACCCAGGCGCTGGCAGATTATTACCGACGAGACCATTCTAATGTCCACCGAGGTGTCCATACGCTGAGTCAGCGTGCGACCGCAGCCTATGAAGGCGTGCGTGACAAGGTTTGCAGACTAATCAACGCGGCGCAGACGAGTGAAATTATCTATCTTAGTGGCACGACTGCTGCCATCAATCTAGTAGCACAGACATATGGTCGAGCGAACCTCTCGCCGGGCAGTGAAGTCGTGGTGACAGAAATGGAGCATCACGCCAACATCGTGCCATGGCAAATCGCTTGCGAGATGAGTGGTGCACGACTGCGCGTGGTGCCATTTGATGACGACGGCATACTAGATCTGGATCACTTTCGTAAGGAGCTGACTGAGAATACGAGTATTGTAGCGGTCACCCAAGTATCGAATACTCTCGGAACGATTAATCCGGTTGCCGAGATGATTCATCTGGCCCACGACGTTGGTGCCGTCGTTTTGGTGGACGGCGCCCAGGCCGTGCCGCATATGGCGGTCGACGTGCAGGCGCTCGACTGTGATTTCTACGCTTTTTCAGCCCATAAACTCTATGGGCCTACGGGTTTCGGTATTCTGTATGGCAAGGAATCACTGCTCGAGTCGATGCCGCCTTGGCAAGGGGGCGGTGACATGATCAAACAGGTCCGGTTCGAAAAAACGACCTATAACGATCTGCCCTACAAATTCGAGGCTGGCACACCGCATATTGCTGGCGCTGTTGGGTTAGGTGCGGCTATCGACTACGTATTGGCGCTAGGGCTAGAGCACATCGCAGCCCACGAATCTGCGTTGCTCAGCGTTGCCCAGGAAATGGCCGATGCTGTGGCCGGGCTCCGTGTGTTTGGCGCGGCACCGGATAAGGCGGCTGTCTTATCGTTCGAGCTCGATGGGATCCATGCACACGATATCGGCACGGTGCTCGATAACGAAGGTATTGCAGTTCGCACAGGCCATCACTGTGCGATGCCCGTAATGGAACACTTTGGTTTGGCTGCCACAGTGAGAGCCTCCTTTGGTCTCTACAACAACGGCGAAGATGTCGAATCGCTATTTTCCGCTATCGCAAAAGCCAAGGATCTGTTGGGCCGGTGAACGATCTGAGAGAGTTATACCAAGCGGTGATCTTGGACCACAATCGCAGTCCGCGTAACTATTGCGTGCTCGACGAATATAACCGGGACGCGATGGGTGTAAATCCCCTGTGTGGCGATGACGTGCATATCTACCTTTACGTTAACGAGCACGGCATTATCGAGCAGGTCAGTTTTCAGGGACGTGGTTGTGCAATATCGACTGCGTCAGCCTCCATTATGACGGAGACGCTGCGAGGCAGAAGCGAAGGTGAGGCGGAAGCTTATTTTGCTGCGTTTCATCAGTTGGTGATGGGTGCCGGGGACTCGGCTTCGGCCGATCTCGACTTTTCAAAACTTGAGGTGTTGAGTGGGGTTGCCGAATATCCGGCACGGGTGAAGTGTGCAACCCTCGCGTGGCACACTGTCAAAGCGGCCTTACGCGAGACAGGCGACAAGATCACCACCGAATAACACGAGGCAAATGGATCATGGCTCCTACTGACAAACTGGATGAATTTGGGCAAGCCTTCGTCACACCGCCCGGCGGTTCGGACGACGACACGAGCCCTCCCCCAGGCGAGGCTGAAGACGCACCAGTCGTCGCCGGCGAGGGAGACGTGACCCTCAGGGGAGAGGTGATTGAAGCATTAAAAACGGTTTACGACCCTGAGATTCCAGTCAATATTTATGATTTAGGCCTGATTTATCGTATTGATATTGATACGGCAAATTGCGTTGCGCTCGACATGACGCTGACCTCACCCAACTGCCCGGTGGCGGAGAGTCTTCCCGGCTGGGTCGAAACAGCGGCTAAAGATGTCCCGGGGGTCAGTGCCGTACAGGTCGCGCTGGTTTGGGATCCGCCCTGGGATCAAGAGCGGATGACCGAGGCTGCACGACTGGAACTGGGGCTGTTCTAACAGCAATGGCAGACTGGGTAGATGTCGCTCCGGTTGAAGGCATTCAGAATCGACACAGTGTGTTGGTCGATGTGGATGGCACCATGGTGGTTGTGTTCAACCTCGAAGGCGAATACTACGCGGTTGAGGATGTTTGTACCCATGATGGCGCCGAGATCGCGAGTGGCTGTTTGGTTGAAGACGCGATCGAGTGTCCACGCCACGGCGCCCGGTTCGACCTACGCACCGGTGCGGTACTGGCGCCACCGGCCTATGAACCGTTACAGACCTTTCCGGTGCGTGTCGACAACGGGATGGTGCAGGTTCGCGATGAGCGTTGGGACTGATTTTTCAAGTGCCCGCGCTGAGCGCGGGCATAGCAACTGGTAAACCCCGTGACTGACAAGTTCTACATTAAGACTTTCGGTTGTCAGATGAACGAGTACGACTCGGGCCGTGTTGCTGACCTGTTGGTTGATGCCCAGGGTATGGTGCGGACCGATGATCCGGGTGAAGCTGACGTGTTGTTACTGAATACCTGTTCGGTCCGTGAGAAGGCACAGGAAAAAGTCTTTTCTCAGTTAGGACGTTGGCACAAGCTAAAACTCGAACGACGTCATTTGATTATCGCCGTCGGCGGTTGCGTTGCGAGTCAGGAGGGTACGCAGATTCTCAAGCGAGCGCCCTACGTTGATGTCGTTTTTGGTCCCCAGACTTACCACCGCCTTCCACAAATGCTTGACAAAACGCGTGCAGCTCGTCGGCCACACGTGGATGTGACTTTTCCCGGTATCGAGAAGTTCGATAATCTCCCTGCACCCGGTATACGGGGTGTGCGAGCCTTCGTTTCAGTGATGGAAGGTTGCAGTAAGTACTGCACTTTTTGTGTTGTACCTTATACCCGCGGTGAAGAATTCAGCCGGGATTTTGATGACGTCATTACAGAAGTGTTCGAGCTTGCCGAAAACGGTGTTCGTGAAGTGACTTTGCTTGGACAGAACGTCAATGCGTATTCGGGTAAACGCCACGATGGCACGCTGGTCGATTTTGCAGAACTATTGCACTATGTTGCAGCGGTCCAGGGGATTGAGCGCATCCGCTACATCACGTCTCATCCAGTCGATTTTTGTAATGCACTGATTGACGCATATGCTGATTTGCCTGCACTGGTTAGTCACCTGCACTTGCCGGTGCAGAGTGGTTCCGACCGTATCCTACAATTGATGAAACGGCAGTACACCGTAAACGACTACAAGTCGATTGTGGCGCGGTTGCGCGCTCACCGACCAGATCTGTCGCTGTCTTCTGATTTCATCATCGGCTTTCCTGGTGAAACTGAAGACGATTTCCAGGCAACAGTTTCTCTGATTGATAGCATTGGGTTTGATCAGTCGTTCAGCTTTATTTACAGCGCGCGGCCAGGTACTCCAGCGGCCGAACTCGAAGATGCAGTACCGCTCGAAGAGAAGCAACGTCGACTCGCCACCATCCAAGCGCGCTTAACTGCCGACGCACAAGAAATCAGTCGCTCTATGGTTGGCACTCAGCAGCGTATCTTGGTCGAAGGTTACGCCCGCAAGGGCCCAACACAGTTATCGGGGCGCTGCGCGAACAACCGGGTTGTTAACTTCGACGGACCGGACACATTGTTGCAGCGTTTTGTGGATGTAAGGATTACTGAGGCTTTGCCAAATTCGCTACGAGCACAATTGATTGCAAACAGCCCGAGCGATTTTGTTAATATCTCTGATGCTTCGGCTAGGGCATTCAGCCACACTTGAAAACTGCCACAAACCCTGTAACGCTAAAACTCACTCCAGAGGACAACCGGCGGCTCGCCGGGCTCTGCGGGGAACACAATATCAACCTGAAGCAGGTCGAAACTAGCTTCAGCGTCAAGATTTCGCATCGCGGACATTTGTTTCATATCGATGGTCCGGCGGACGATGCCGGTCATGCGCGCGATGTCCTGCGCCTGCTTTACGATGACACGAGCGAGGCTGCGACACTGAGTGCCAAGAAGGTGCACATGGCCATTTCTCAGTTGCCCAATAACGACATCCCGCATGGCCACGATTCCGACGAAGTCGTGGTGCGGGTTCGCAAGATGGTAGTTCGAGCCAAGAACCCTAATCAGCGTTTGTATCTGCGTAATATCGTTGACCACGATATTAATTTTTCGATCGGGCCAGCGGGCACTGGCAAGACATACCTTGCGGTCGCATGCGCGGTCGAAGCGTTATCAAACAATGAAATTGACCGGATCGTGCTCGTGCGCCCGGCGGTAGAAGCAGGTGAACGACTCGGTTTCTTGCCGGGAGACATTGGGCAAAAAGTCGATCCATACCTGCGACCACTGTACGACGCGTTGTATGAAATGTTGGGATTCGATCGAGTCGGCAAATTGCTACAGCGCGGCGTCATTGAACTGGCACCGTTGGCCTATATGCGGGGGCGCACACTGAATGAGTCATTCATCATACTGGACGAGGCACAAAACTCGACGATAGAGCAGATGAAGATGTTTTTAACACGAATCGGTTATGGTTCAAAAGCAGTGGTTGCCGGTGACATCACACAAGTCGATCTGCCAAGATCGACGGTCTCGGGACTGCGTCATGCGACTGAAGCGCTGGCAAGTATTGAGGGAATTTCAGTGACTCGGTTTGTGCCAAGGGACGTTGTGCGCCATCCTCTAGTCCAGCGTATTGTCGAAGTCTATGAATCGCATAGTGGCGGTAAAGATGACTACGGCCCCTGACCATGGAAATTGACATGCAGGTGGTTGTGTCGGATTCTGAGGTGCCGTTATTACGAGATGTCGAACGATGGACTCGTAAGACTCTGGGAGCGGCAAAGCATTCTGAAGGTGCAGTGACATTACGCGTTGTGTCCGAAGCAGAAATGGCTTCATACAATGAGCAGTTCCGCGGTCAATCCGGCGCGACCAATGTGTTGTCGTTTCCGTTTGATGATCCACCGGGTGTTCGTACCGGCATCCTGGGAGACATCGTAGTCTGCCCTGCTGTGCTACGACAGGAGGTAGAGGATTCGACCACCTCGTTAGCGGCTCATTGGGCCCATATGTTCATTCACGGCATGCTCCATCTGTGTGGCTACGATCACCAGAGCGATAGTGAAGCGACTGCGATGCAGTCCGTAGAAAGTGATGTTCTGAAGGCGCTCGGGTTTCCAGATCCCTACCGCGTTTTCTGAGCGATGCAATGGCGATGATGTATTGGAAAAAAGTCGTTCGCTCCTGTCGTGCCCAGGTTGCGAGGCAGTTGCTTTACTGGTTACGCGGCATCCCGTTTACACGCGAACAGTTATCACGGCTACTGCGCCAAGCGAAAGAACGCGAGTTACTCGATGAAGAGACGTTAAAGATGATGGAGGGAGTCACTCGTGTGACCGACCTCAAGGTTGAACAAGTAATGGTGTCGCGCGCACAGATGGTTACAGTCGATGTAAGGCAATCACTCGAAGACATACTTCCACAAATGACGTCCTCGGCACACTCCAGGTTTCCGGTCACTGACGGCGATCGGGATACCATCATAGGTATCCTGTTTGCTAAAGACGTGCTCAGACACCTGCAGGAAAGCGGTACCGTCTCCTTGCCTTGGGATCGATTGCTCAGGCCGGCGGTATTCATACCAGAAAGCAAGCGGCTCAACGTATTGCTTCAGGAGTTTAGACTTCGCCGTAACCATATGGCTATAGTCGTCGATGAGTACGGTGGTGTGACAGGCCTTGTCACGATCGAGGACGTGTTAGAACAGATTGTTGGTCAAATCGAGGATGAGCATGACGTTGATGAAGGCGCTGCCATGGTTCTGCGCCAGAATTCCGAGCATCTGGTAGTGCGGGCCGCGTTGCCAGTGACACGATTCAACGAATTGGTGGAGGCGCAGTTAGACGAGACGGAATTCGACACTCTGGGCGGTGCAGTCACTGATCAGTTAGGCCACGTACCACAGCGTGGCGAGAAAGTAGAACTCCAAGGCCACGAAGTCGAAGTGCTTAGCGCCGATGCTCGTCAGGCTCGCTTATTGAGGGTTGCCCGTCTCCCGGCCACTTGAGGGCAAATACCCGGGCACTGCCAACATTCTGCGCGTAAGCCTCGTATGACCCGGTTACTGGGGAAACAATTGAACGCCAACGGGGCCATCTCGCGTTGGCTGGCTTTCGGGGCTGGACTGTTGTTCCCGTTGGCTTTTGCGCCCTTTTATTACGCACTGGTAGGGCCGGCGGCGTTGGCGTTGCTGTTTTTATTGTGGGTGTCGGCCAGTTCAAAACAATCTGCCTGGTTAGGGTTTCTTTTTGGGGTCGGCTCATTTGGCGTTGGGGTGTCGTGGGTGTACGTATCGTTGCACAACTACGGCAATATGCCAGCACTGCTGGCCGTGGGTGTGACGGGTGTTTTTGTCGTCATTCTGTCGTGCTATACAGCGGCTGCCGGCTTTGTCCAAGCCAAGCTCCGACGCCTGCCTGTCGTTATGCAATTGACGGTGCTGATGCCAACGTTGTGGATTCTGACGGAGTGGCTGCGTGGTTGGTTGCTGACCGGCTTCCCTTGGCTGTATCTTGGTTACAGTCAGATTGATACGCCCCTCGCGGGTTTCGCACCACTCGCCGGTGTCTTCGGAGTTGGCTTTCTGTCGGCTGTAACTGCAGGTGCCGGCGCCTGGTTTTTCTCTGCAAAGGGTGCGGCGCGGGTAGTGGCGGTTGGAATCATCATGGTCGTCGTGCTGTCTGGTCTATATGCAGGCCGCATCGACTCTGTGGTGCCGACGGGCGAACCGCTCAAAGTCGCCGTGATCCAAAACAACGTTTCCCTGACAGACAAGTGGCATCATTCTGGTGCACCTTCTATCAAGGCGGGTTATCTAAAAGCGAGTGGATCAGTTGGCGACGTAGACCTAATTGTTTGGCCGGAGGCAGCGTTGCCCGAATATGTCGATCGGCTGATGCCGGCCCTAATGCATCAACTGTCTCGTTATCAGGCCGATTTCATAATCGGACTTCTTGAGCGCCGGCAGCAAGCCGGCCGCTCGTCGGTTTTCAACAGTGCGCTTGGCGTTGGCGAGAATATTTTTCTCTACCGCAAACAGCAACTCGTGATCTTCGGAGAATATCTGCCGTTACGACCGCTACTAGGTTGGTTACTGCACCACCTGGATATCCCTGCGTCTGATTTTACCTCTTGGCAGGATCCGCAAGAGCCAATGTACTTAGCCGGCCAGCAGGTGGGAGTAACGATTTGCTATGAAGACGCATTCCCATCGCTTATACGGCGTTCATTGCCAGAGGCAACGATGTTGGTGAATATTAGTGAAGACGCCTGGTTTGGTAATTCACTGGCACCGCACCAACGCTTGCAGATGGCGCGTTTCAGGGCGCTTGAAAGTGCTCGACCATTTGTGCGAGCCAGCAACAATGGTCTTTCTGCGTTGATCGACGGATATGGCAATGTTTTGCAACAGGCCCCGCAGTTCAGCGCTGTAGTCCTGTCTGGGGAGTTGCAGCCGTCAACTGGTAGTACGCTTTACATGCGCTACGGCAATGATCCTCTGCTATACGGTCTGTTACTGATGCTCATCGCAGCAGTTGTGTTGAACTATCTGGCTGGTAAGGCCAAGTCGAACATCGATTGCGATCCTGCGCCCTAGTGTGAGTGCTACACTTTTGCCATGCCCGCAAAGCCAAACGAGCAACTAGTCGTAGCGATCTCCTCACGCGCACTGTTTGATCTGGAAGACAGCCATCGTGTTTTTGTCGACGACGGTGTCGAAGCATATTGCCGCTATCAGATTGAACATGAGAACAGTATTCTCGAACCGGGAGTTGCTTTCTCACTGGTGCGCAAACTGTTGTCACTCAACCAATTGCCTGGGCAACCGCAGAATGTCGAAGTAGTGCTGATATCGCGCAATAGTGCAGATACCGGGCTACGGGTATTCAATTCAATTAACCACCACGGTCTTGATATAACACGGGCGGCATTTTCGGGTGGAGAGAGTCCATTTCGTTATATCGCGCCCTTTAGTGCAGATCTATTTTTATCTGCTGATCCGCTCGATGTTCGTCGAGCCCTAGATGATGATGTTGCGGCGGCCACGATCTTGCCATCGCATATCGGTTCCACCGAGCAGGATCAATTGCGCATCGCTTTCGATGGCGATGCGGTTTTGTTTGCCGATGATTCCGAACGTGTCTATCAGGAACATGGTTTGGCGGCCTTTGCCGCAGCGGAAAAGGCCGCCGCAAACACACCATTGCCGGGCGGACCTTTCCGGCGGTTTCTCGCGACCCTTCATCGCCTGCAGACCAGCTATCCTACAGATCCGCCTCGAATCCGCACCGCCTTGTTGACTGCTCGGTCGGCACCCGCACATGAACGAGTGATCCGCACCTTGCGTGCTTGGAACATACGCATAGACGAAGCAGTGTTTCTCGGTGGACTGGACAAGGGGAATTTTCTTGCCACGTTCGGTGCGGATATTTTCTTTGACGATCAGAAGGATCATTGTGAATCGGCTCGCCAACACGTGCCGACGGGGCATGTCCCACACGGCGTCGCTAACAGCGAGTAGACTGGACTTCAGCTAGAAGGGAAGACGAACAGATCCCGGCCGTTGATATAATTCCGACGACCTCAATCCGGGCTGGTACCCGGAACCAGGATGGTTTCACTATGCATAGAGGCTGGCTCAAGAATGGTCTCGTAGCGCTCGCGCTTGCCCTCGGCCCCGCTTCTGTGGGGGCCGGCCTGCCCGCTGTCGTTGATGGCGAACCGCTACCGAGTCTCGCACCGATGCTCGAAACGGTATTGCCCGCTGTGGTTAATATTTCCACTCGGGGTCGCGAGCAAATAGGTGAGAACCCGATGCTTCGGGACCCCTTTTTTCGGCATTTTTTCGGTACACCCGACCGGCAACCCCGGGAACGAGAGATAAGCAGTCGCGGTTCGGGCGTGATCATCGATGCTGACCGAGGGCACGTCGTAACCAATCAGCACGTCATCGGTAATGCGGATGAAATCAGTGTGCGCTTACATGACGGTCGCACATTCGTGGCGGAAGTCATCGGCAGTGACCCGAAGGCGGATATCGCACTCTTGAAGATTCCTGCGCAGAGTCTTACGGCGATACGTGTAGGAGATTCAGATGTCTTGCGCGTGGGTGATTTCGTGGTCGCAATTGGCAACCCGTTCGATCTCGGACAGACGGTGACTTCCGGTATCGTCAGCGCACTGGGGCGTAATAACGTTGACATCGAGGACTACGAGGATTTCATCCAGACCGATGCCGCAATCAATCGCGGCAATTCAGGCGGGGCATTGGTGAACCTGCGTGGTGAATTAGTAGGTGTGAACACAGCAATTTACGGACCAAGGGGGGGGAACGTTGGGATTGGGTTTGCGATACCTGTCAATATGGCTATTGGATTGACCGGGCAGATTGCAGAATTTGGCGAGGTGCGCCGCGGATTGCTCGGCGTGGTAATCCAGGATTTAACCCAGGACCTTGCTGAAGCATTCGAAATTGACAAAAGGTCCGGCGCTGTAATTGCTAAAGTAATGCCGGACTCTGCCGCTGCAGAGGGGGGCTTACAGGTAGAAGATGTGATTACGGCTGTCAACGGCCGGCCCGTAAAAGGGGCGACGGCGCTGCGCAATACCATCGGCCTATCGAGGCCTGGCGAAGAGGTTGAGATAGAGTACTTTCGCAAAGACCAGCGCAGGACAGTACGGGTCAAATTGCAATCAATTGCAGTCGTGACTGGCTTGGCAGAGAAGATTAGTCCCCAGTTGAGAGGCGCGACGCTGGCGAACAATGATGATGATGAGGTGCCCGGTGTACGAGTGACCGAGGTGCAACGTGATAGTTCGGCCTGGAAAGAGGGCTTGCGCAAGAACGACTTGATCGTCGCGATTAATCGACAGCGAGTGAAGAGCCTGGAGGACGTTAAACAAATTGTCTCGGGTGACAGTTCGAAGCTCCTGTTACAGATCCAACGTGGCTCTTCCGCACTGTTTCTTGTGATCCGTTGACTTCTGGTATCAGCCGAAAGTTGTTGACGGTACCGATGAAAACATCCGCTTATATATAAAGTGACATGAATGCCGCCATCGCCGCTTCAATACTAGCTGCTGACGTGGCATGTCTGGGTGATGAAGTCAGTAGGGTTCTGCGAGCGGGCGTTGAACGCATTCATCTTGATGTAATGGATCACCACTATGTTCCAAACCTGACTTTTGGGCCGCTGGTGTGTGAAGGATTGCGGCAATACGGTATTAGGGCGCCCATTGATGTGCACTTGATGGTGGAACCGGTTGACGCTCTGATACGGGAATTCGCTGCCGCCGCGGCGACTTCGATTACCTTTCACCCACAAGCCAGTGATGATGTCGAACGTTCGCTCAGTTTGATTCGTGACCTCCACTGTGAGTGTGGTGTCGCAATTAATCCTGACACTTCACTTTCTCTGATTGAACAGCTCATACCAGAGCTGGATAGAGTACTACTGATGGCAGTCAAGCCGGGTTTCGGTGGCCAGGCTTTTATCGACAGTGTCTATAGCAAGGTCCGCAAAGCGCGCGAGATGATCGATGCCAGTGTTAGCTCAATCCGTCTCGAGGTGGATGGCGGTATTAAGGAGGAAAATATTCAGCGTATCGCTCAGGCTGGTGCCGACACGTTCGTAGTGGGGTCAGGGATTTTTGGACATCGCCGGGAAAGCGATCCAAACGGTTACGACACCGTGGTGAAATCATTTTATGCTCGTCTAGGGGGACTGGATCAGTGAGGCATCTCTCGTCTGTTCTTCCGGCGCAGCACACTGGGATTGCTGATGTGCGGGCGATTCTGTTCGACCTCGATGGTACTTTGGTAGATTCATTACAGGATTTGACCTGTGCGGCAAACCATATGTGCAGCGCGTTGGGCCATAGGAAAGTGAGCCAGGATCAGGTACGACGCTGGATAGGTCACGGCGCACTACGCCTGGTGGAGCGTGCATTGACCGCCACTATTGGCCGTGCGCCGAGCGAAGTCGAGGTCACCGATGGGTACACGTTATTCAAGGATTATTACCTGCGCGCCATCTGTGACCACACCACCACGTATCCGGGCGTACGATCCATGGTGAAACAGTTGGGCGCATGGGGTTTGCACCTAGGAATTGTGACTAACAAACCCCGCCGGTTCGCAGAGGCGCTGCTTGAGTGTCTACGCCTCAGCCAGATTTTCAACGTACTAGTCGCGGGTGATGATTTAGCGACTATGAAACCAGACCCTGCTATGCTGATTCACGCCTGCAGGTCGCTCGGTATTGAAACCAGCCAAGCGGTGTATATTGGAGATTCCAGCGCCGATGTTCGCGCTGCACAGGCGGCTCAAATGCCGGTGCTGGTTGCGGCGTGGGGTTATGACCAGGCGCCGACGCCGCGTGATCTGAAGGTCGATTGGGTGATGGAGGCCGCTTCAGATATGACTCGTTGGCTGAGCCAGAGGCTTGGACATGACCCACGCTGAATTCAAAAAGCTTCGAGAAGCTGGCTACAACCGTATTCCGCTGATGTGTGAGGTTCTGGCTGACCTCGATACACCGGTTAGCATTTACCTGAAATTGGCTCAAGGCCGCTACAGCTATTTGTTCGAATCTGTTCAAGGGGGCGAAAAATGGGGCCGTTATTCAATTATTGGGTTGCCTTGTCAAACCGTCATTCGTGCAGAGGGCCAGCGCCTTGTCGTCGAGCAAGATGGTAACGAGGTTCATAGCGAAGTGACCGCGGACCCTTTGAACGGCATCCAACGGATACAGCAACAATTCAAGGTCCCGAACATCGCGGGGCTGCCGCGGTTTAGCGGCGGTCTGGTCGGCTACTTCGGTTATGAGACCGTGCGTTACGTTGAAACGCGACTCACACTCGCGAACAAACCCGATCCTGTGGCGGCACCCGATATTTTGCTGATGGTCTCGGACGAGGTAATCGTATTTGATAATCTCAGTGGCCGCCTCTATGTGATTGTGCACGTCGATCCAGATCTCGACGACAGCTGGGAGGTGGGCAACGCGCGCCTTCATCAACTGGTTCAACAGCTTGACGCGCCGGTACCAGTAACAGAATTCGCTCAACCACGGGCTGTTTCGGAAGCAGATTTCGTATCCTCTTTTGAGCGCCCTACGTTTGAAGCGGCGGTTGAACAATGCCGGGAATATATTGCCAGTGGCGATGTGTTCCAGGTGGTGTTGTCTCAACGGCTGGCAATTCCTTTCGAGATTGAACCGTTTGCTTTGTATCGCGCCTTGCGTACCGTAAATCCGTCGCCGTATATGTATTTTCTCGATCTTGACGAATTGAGTGTCGTTGGATCTTCGCCAGAAATACTGGTCAGGCTGGAAGACGGCGAGGTAACAGTGCGACCGATCGCTGGCACGCGACGGCGAGGACATGACGAGTCTGAGGATCAACGACTGGAGCGTGAACTCATGTCTGATCCGAAAGAACTAGCGGAACATGTAATGCTGGTCGATCTCGGTCGCAATGACGTCGGCCGGATTGCGCGCACCGGTTCGGTCAAACTAACAGACAGAATGGTGGTAGAGCGCTATTCACATGTTATGCATATCGTTTCTAATGTGGTTGGCGAACTAAAGGAAGGTTTGAATGCGATCGACGTACTTCGAGCCACTTTTCCGGCTGGTACCGTATCCGGTGCGCCAAAAGTTCGCGCAATGGAAATCATCGAGGAAATGGAGCCGGAGCGACGTGGAATTTATTCTGGTGCAGTTGGCTATATTGGGTGGAACGGAAATATGGATACGGCAATTGCAATTCGGACGGCAATCATCTCGGATGGCACTCTCTATATACAGGCAGGCGCAGGAATTGTGGCGGACTCCATACCTACACAAGAGTGGCAGGAAACCATGAACAAAGGCCGCGCTATTTTTCGCGCTGTAGCGGTCGCCGCTGCCGGCCTTGAGTCGCGGACTATTTCAAGATAGCACCCCTGCATGTTATTAATGATCGACAACTATGACTCGTTCACCTATAACCTGGTGCAGTATTTGGGTGAACTTGGACAGAACGTTGCGGTCTATCGCAACGACCGCATAACGTTGAACGACATCCAGGCGTTGGCACCGTCGCACATCGTAATATCTCCAGGTCCGTGCACGCCGGATGAGGCGGGCGTCTCTTTGCTGCTCGCTGAGGCTTATGGTGCCGACATCCCGATACTGGGAGTGTGCCTAGGTCACCAGAGTATTGCGCAGGCTTATGGCGGGCGAATCATCCGTGCGCAGAAACCGATGCACGGAAAGACTTCGATGATAGAACACGATGAATCAGGCCTATTTTCAGGCTTGTCGAACCCCTTCCAGGCCACTCGTTACCACTCCCTGATAGTAGAAAAAGCAACGCTACCGAGTTGTTTTGAAGTCACCGCATGGGCTGAGGATGACGAGATCATGGCGATTCGCCACAATCAATACCCGCTGGTGGGCGTGCAGTTTCACCCAGAATCAATTCTGACTCAGTACGGCCATCAGTTGCTTAAGAACTTTATAGACGGAGCCTGAAGTGTTTTGAAGGCGGTGACTGACATCCTGGAGCAGATTCTCAAGTCCAAACGCGACGAAATCGTCAAGCGGCGCCAATCCTCGCCACTTAGCAAACTAGAGGCTACGGCCCTCGCACAACAGCCACCGAGAGGTTTTGCACCTGCGCTCAGACGAACGCTTGCCGTGGGTGCAGCTGGTGTGATTGCTGAGATCAAGAAAGCCTCACCGAGCCGCGGTGTAATACGGTCGCATTTCCAACCCGCTGCTATCGCTAAGAGCTATGCTGATCACGGAGCAAGCTGTTTATCGGTATTGACCGACCAGGAATTTTTTCAGGGGCACGTAAGCCATTTGAGTGAAGCGCGCGCTGTGATGTCGCTGCCCGTATTGCGCAAGGACTTTATTATTGATCCATGGCAGGTTGCTGAGACACGGGCGATTGGCGCCGACTGCGTGTTGCTAATCGCAGCCGCACTCGATCATGGACAGATGAAGGAACTCGCTGATGCGTCTCGTGAGTACGGCATGGATGTTTTGATCGAAATTCACGATCGACATGAATTGGAGAACGCGCTGCGGGTTCGTAGTGATTTAATCGGTATCAATAACCGATCGTTACGGACTTTCGAGACCCACTTGGAGACAACATTGGCCTTAGTCAATGAGGTGCCGGTAGATCGTCTGCTCGTAACCGAGAGCGGCATTCATACGGAAGACGATGTTACACGTATGCGAAGTAGTGGGGTCGATATCTTTCTAGTGGGCGAAGCCTTAATGCGGGCAGTAGATCCGGGTCTAAAGCTCGCGCAATTGTTTTCGCTGGAAGCGTGACGGTGAAAGCAAGTATTCAGTTGACAGAAGGTTCGGCATTCTTGGGCACTAGCGGTAGTGGTCATACGGTTACGCTGGACGTTGCCCCCGAGGCCGGTGGTCGTAACCAGGGGGTAAGGCCAATGGAAATGATTTTGCTTGGGCTGGGTGGTTGTACTGCAATTGATGTCTTGCAGATTTTGCGTAAAGCGCGCTGCCAGGTGACTGATGTCCAGGTACAGATTGATGGTGAGCGAGCTAGTGATGTACCCCGGGTTTTTGAAAAGATCCACGTTCATTTCGAAGTGCGTGGCGCGGGACTTACAGCGGCCAACGTAGATCGAGCGATAAAATTGTCGGCTGAGAAATACTGTTCGGCAACAATGATGTTGGGAAAAGTCGCACAAATCACACACGACTTTACGATCCTATCGGACTAGACTCTGGTGAATAGTTGCGGTGATTTGACCGTAGCAGGCATGGTACTGAGATGGAACTGATCACAAACTGGTTCAGACGGCACTTTTCGAACCCTCAGGTCGTATTCCTCGCCCTGTTTCTCAGTATTTTGTTCCTTATCATCGTTGTTATGGGCAAGATGTTGGCGCCTATTCTGATTGCTATCGTGATCGCCTATCTGCTCGATGGTTTGGTAGGCGGGCTACAACGCGTAGGAATGAGGCGCTGGTTGGCGATATTCGCGGTATTTTTGAGTTTTCTTATTTTCCTGGTCGTCGTGCTGTTCGTCTTAATACCCCTAGTGTCTGTTCAGATGACTCAGTTCGTGCAGCAAATTCCACAGATGTTGACCGAGGGGCAGGCTGCTCTGCAGCGTTTGCCAGAGAGCTATCCAGGCGTGATTTCGATTGCACAGGTGGACGAGATGATGTCCGCTATCCGTATGGAGATCACCACCTGGGCACAACGTGTGGTTTCTATCTCGATTTCGTCGGTCGTTGGTCTGATCACGATTCTGGTTTACCTCATAATCGTGCCCATACTGATTTTCTTCTTCCTCAAGGACAAAAAGAATATTGTCAGCTGGTTAGTTCGTTTCCTGCCCCGCGAACGGCAAATGGCCCAAAGAGTGTGGTCAGAGGTAGATCGCCAAATCGGCAACTACGTGCGTGGAAAGTTCTGGGAAATTCTTATTGTCTGGTTGACGTGTCTGGTGGTGTTCTCGCTTTTGGGCCTTGATTACGCGATGCTACTTGCGGTATGTGTTGGCTTGTCGGTGTTGGTGCCCTACGTCGGGGCTGCAGTTGTGACAGTGCCAGTAGTTCTGATAGCCTGGTTCCAATGGGGTTGGAGTGGAGAATTTGTATGGATCGTAGCCGCTTACTTAGTGATTCAAATTCTAGATGGCAATGTTCTAGTGCCATTTTTGTTTTCAGAAGTAACAGACCTGCATCCCGTCGCTATTATTGCCGCGGTGCTGATATTCGGTGGCCTGTGGGGCGTGGTGGGTGTATTTTTTGCCATCCCGCTGGCGACATTGGTGCAGGCAATCCTCGCTGCGTGGCCAGTAAAAGATGAAAATGCGAGCGATGAGAGCGCGTAATCTTCGCTGTAACCTCCTGCCGCCCGCGCTACAAAGCGAGAGATCGCTATGTGTGCCAGGATGACGTCTGCCGATAATACGGCGGCTAGCCAACGCTATGCCCGTTCACGCAGTAAGACTCGTGGACCGGTTCGTGCTTATGAAGCTTTCGCCGTAAAAAAACTCTTACGGGCAATGGGTGAGCCCCGAGTGGGGTTGCGGTTATGGGATGGTTCGCACTTCGGCGCGCCAGAGTCCGACGTTGTAGGCACAATCGAAATTCATCATCGACGGGCCTTTTACCATTTATTGCGACAAAGAGAACTGGGATTTGGAGATCACTACACTGCTGGTGGAATCGATGTGTCAGGTGATTTGGTGAATGTTCTGACGGAAATATTCTCGTGCAAAGAGAAGGTCGCTAGCTCGTCAAAGACCTTTCTAGAACGACTTAACAAAAAGCGCCGCGCGAATCACACACAAGCACATGCAAAACATAATATTTACCATCATTACGACGTCAGCAACGCTTTCTATCGCTTATGGCTGGATCAGGAAATGCAATACACATGTGCTTATTTCCCTGATCCGAATTTAACCCTAGAGCAGGCGCAGGAAGCGAAGATGGATCATATTTCTCGAAAACTTTTTCTTAAGCCAGGTGATCGAGTTATCGAAGCTGGATGCGGCTGGGGCGGACTCGCCCGCTACATGGCTGTCAAATACGGAGCGAAGGTAACAGCCTACAACATTTCTCGCGAACAGGTTCAATATGCGCGTGAACGCGCTCGGTCTGAAGGCTATGACGATTCGGTAACCTACGTCGAGGACGATTACCGTAACATTCGTGGCGAATGTGATGCCTTCGTATCGGTCGGCATGCTGGAGCACGTAGGCCAGGCAAATTATAGTGTGCTCGGAGATGTGGTGGATCGTGTGCTGACGAAGAACGGGCATGGTTTGGTGCATACCATCGGGCGCAACCAGCCACGCCAGATGAGTGCTTGGATTGACCAGCGCATCTTTCCGGGAGCTTATCCGCCGACCCTGCAAGAGATGATGGACATTTTTCAGGGGCACGCGTTTTCTGTTCTTGATGTAGAGAATCTTCGGCTGCACTATGCCAGGACGCTAACCCACTGGTTGGCTCGTTACGAAGCCGCCAACGAAGTGATTTCCGAAATGTTCGATAACACCTTTATTCGCGCCTGGCGGTTGTATTTGGCGGGCTCCGTTGCGACCTTCTTATCTGGGGCACTACAGTTATTTCAAGTGGCTTTCGTCAGGGGCCAGAATAATCGGCTGCCCTGGTCCAGGCAGCACCTTTATACCCAGTAACTTAGAAGCCGCGTAGCGGTAGTTGCCGCATTGCCGTTGCAACGATGCGGTAAACTTGCGCACGATTGGTTCGCAGCTGAGCCATTTTGTCGCTTCCAAGCCGACCTAAATTGTAGAGCATGAATCACGACACCAAGGCAACAGCAAGCCGCGGAGAACTTTGGCTGCGAGTTGTTCTGTCACTTTTGTATTTTGGTTTGTTTTTCTATCTGATCAAATTCGTTATCGGGATGTGCATGCTGTTCCAAGCTGCAATGTCGATCATCACTAGGCACCCCAATTCTAGGTTGCAGGAATTTACGGTTGATTTGAATTGCTTTTCTTATCACGTTCTCAAATACCTTACATACAGCTCTGACCAGCGGCCGTTCCCGTTTTGTGATTGGCCAGGTCCCTCCCTTACGTCATCACCTATACAAGCAACTGATCGCGCTGATTCGTAAAGTATCGAATATATGCCAGAGCATTAGCTGAACGTGGAAACCGAATACAAGCCACATCAAATCGAGCAAGAAGTGCAGGCACAATGGTCCGCACAGCGCAGTTTCGAAGTGGTGGAGGACTCCTCTCGCGATAAGTTCTACTGCTTGTCGATGTTGCCGTACCCATCAGGCAATCTGCACATGGGGCACGTACGCAACTACACGATAGGCGACGTGATGAGTCGCTACCAACGCATGAAAGGACGTAACGTTCTACAGCCCATGGGGTGGGATGCATTCGGCTTGCCAGCCGAGAACGCAGCGATTCAACGGTCGATACCACCGGCTGAGTGGACTTACCAGAACATCGAGCACATGCGTACACAGTTACTGCGTATGGGTTTCGGTTATGACTGGAGCCGCGAAGTCACCACCTGTAAGCCGGAGTATTATCGTTGGGAGCAGTGGTTCTTCTGCCGGTTACTTGAGAAAGGTCTCGCCTACCGACGCAACGCGGTAGTGAACTGGGATCCTGTCGATCAGACCGTTTTGGCAAACGAGCAAGTGATCGATGGCAAAGGCTGGCGCTCTGGTGCAGTCGTTGAAAAGCGCGAGATTCCTCAATGGTTCATCCGTATCACGGCATATGCCGACGAGTTACTGGAGGAGCTTGACCACCTTCAGGGGTGGCCCGAGTCGGTCAAGACTATGCAACGCAACTGGATCGGGCGCTCTGAGGGATTGGAGGTGGATTTCGAGCTGGTTGAGGGTGGTGAGCCGCTGCGCGTTTTTACGACACGTCCCGACACGCTATACGGCGCCACCTTCATGGCGGTTTCGGCCGATCACCCGTTGGCGAGTCTCGTGGCGGAGCGCGACCCGGCGGTCCGCGCTTTTGTTGCAGAATGCCGTAGCGGTGGGATCAGCGAGGCAGCACTGGAAACACTAGAGAAGAAGGGTATGTCGTTAGGTATTGAGGCGATCAACCCGCTGAGTGCCGAACACATTCCTGTGTGGGTGGCAAACTTCGTGCTGATGTCGTATGGCACTGGTGCCATCATGGCTGTGCCTGCACACGACGAACGTGATCATGCGTTTGCACTGGAATACAACCTGGACATTAGGCAGGTGATCGCGCCCGCAGATGAGAGTGAAGTCGATGTCAGTGCGGCGGCCTACGTCCACAAAGACCACATTCGCACCATCAATTCGGGTCAGTTTGATGGGCTCGACTACGACACAGCGTTTGACCGTATTGCGGCCTATGTTGAAGCGCGCGGCATCGGTCAGCGGCGTGTGAACTATCGGTTGCGCGACTGGGGTGTATCGCGACAACGCTATTGGGGCTGTCCGATTCCAGTTGTTCACTGTAAAGATTGTGGCCCAGTGTCTGTACCAGTGGATGACCTGCCGGTCCTGCTTCCAGAAGATGTTACTTTTATGGGCGTGCAGTCGCCTATTAAAGCGGATGCTGCTTGGCGACGCACCGAATGTCCCCGCTGCAACGCTGCGGCTGAGCGCGAGACAGATACGTTTGACACTTTCGTGGAGTCCAGTTGGTACTACGCGCGCTACTGTTCGCCTGATGCCAATGCCATGCTTGATGACCGAGCAAACTACTGGTTGCCGATGGACTACTACATCGGAGGAATCGAACACGCGGTTTTGCACCTTCTATATTTTCGTTTCTGGCACAAACTGATGCGTGATGCGGGTATCGTCGCGAGTGACGAACCGACAAACAATCTCTTATGCCAAGGTATGGTGTTGGCAGAGGCCTATTATGTTGATACGGTCGACGGCGGCCGCGATTGGGTAGCGCCGACCGAAGTGGAAATTGAACGCGATGAACGGGGCAAGGCATTGGCCGCCCGACGTCGAAATGATGGGCATGAGTTGACTGCGGTTGGCTGGACAACCATGTCTAAATCCAAGAACAACGGTGTCGATCCACAGCAACTAATAGACCGCTACGGGGCTGATACGTTGCGCGTGTTCACGATGTTCGCTGCGCCACCGGACCAGGCGCTGGAATGGAATGACACAGCCGTTGCCGGGTCGCAACGTTTTCTGCGCCGCCTTTGGGCCTTGGTGAGGCGGCATCGCGAGATCGTTCGAGCTACCGCAACGGACGGAGAATTTGATCAGGCCGATGAAACGACCATCGCATTTCGGCGGCAAGTTTTTACGGCACTGAAGCGGATCAATCGAGATATGGCCCGCAATCAGTTTAATACCGTGATAGCAGCGTGTATGGAGTTGGTCAATGTGCTGGACCGGTTTGAACTCGATGGTGGCGCCATGCGGGCAAGCGCACTGCGCGAGGCACTCGGCATTCTGATTCGAGTACTCTCCCCAATCGCTCCGCACGTGAGCGAGAAATTATGGCAGGCTTTGGCCATGCAAGGTGGTTTGCTCGATGCGCCTTGGCCGCAGGTCGACCCAAAGGCATTACAGGCGGACCATGTGACCCTGGTGGTTCAGGTAAATGGTAAATTGCGCGGCGAGATCGAGGTCGCTGCCGACGCCGGCGAGGAGTTGATCCGAACGACAGCCTTGTCTGACAAACGCGTAGCCAAACATATCAATGATCGCCCGCTACAGAAACTGGTCATCGTGCCAGGCAAACTGGTCAACATCGTTGTTTAGGCAACGAACCGCCGGCTTTTGCTCGCATGTCCACGCCGACCGCTGCCTGGCTGGACTTGGCAGGAACCGCCGGTGGCTACTATGGCAGATCGCAGGGGTCATAATCGGCTGCGCAACACTTGTCGGGGGTTGCGGCTTTCATCTGCGCGGTGAGATTCAGCTACCGACAGCATTCACAGCCACCTATGTCGAAGGTACGGATAGTGAGCTTGTGACTGATCTTAAGGTGGCATTGCGAGCCGCCGGTGCTGGCCTCGTCAATACGCCTGATAATGCTAGCGCACGGCTAGAGTTGGTGCGAGTTGATTATGGCCGCACTGTCCGTCGAGTAAATGCGCAAGGGATCGCTGTTGGCTATGAGCTTCGCTACGATGTGACCTACCGCCTACGCGGTCGGAACAAACAGGAACTTGTGCCTAATGTCAGGGTCGTACTCAAGCGGGCACTCGACTACAGCGACTTAAAACAGGTCTTGCAGAAGGAAATAGAGGAAAAAGCATTGCGACAGGCAATGCGTGAAGAAATCGTTCGTCGCATGATCGCCCGGCTTGCTAATGTCACTGTTGGTTTACGCACTAAACCCTGGTTGCAGCGCGTGTAAAGACGGTCGACTACGTTTGCGAATTTCCCCGGGCCAACTAGAAGAGCACCTGAACAGAGGTATTGCTCCATGTTATCTATTGTTCGGTGCTGAACCACTTCTCGTTGAGGAAAGCAGCGATCTCGTCCGATCGGCGGCAAAGGCCAACGGCATTTCTGAGATTCTTCGCTATTGCGCCGGGATTGATCTCAAGTGGGAGGCGTTGCTCGAACAATCGCAAACGCTGTCATTGTTTTCCAGCCAGCGGTTGATAGAAATTCGTCTGCCTTCGGGGCGGTTAGGAGAAGGTGGCAGCACAGTGTTACTGGAGTTCTTATCGGCGCCGCCGCAGGATACTATCTTGGTTGTCTTGGCCGGACGGTTGGATAAGCGGACCCAGTCCAGTCGCTGGTTCAAGGCGGCGCAAGATACCGGAGTTGTGATGGAGGCGCGGCCAATTTCACTGCGTCAGCTACCGCAATGGATCGAGCGTCGTCTTGAACAAAACAATATCTCTGCAGAACCGGGGGTCGCCGCTCGCCTTGCCCACTATGCGGAGGGTAATCTGCTTGCCGCTGCGCACGAGGTCGGCAAATTGGCATTACTGCTGGGACGGGGTAAGACACTCGATGTCCAGTCCCTTGAGGCTATGGTAGCGGACCATGCCCGCTTCAACGTATTTTCTTTAATCGATGCATGCCTCGCCGGTGATGCTAGACGCAGTATCCGTATACTGGCAGCGTTGCGCCGCGATGGTACCGATACGTCTTTGGTGTTGTGGGCGTTGGTGCGCGAAGTGCGTGTTATGGCGACCATCAGTGGGCATCTTGCACGCGGGGGGGTGCGTCAAGCGGTCTATAGTGACTGTGGCGTTTGGTCCAGCCGCACCCGTATAGTGACGATGGCGCTTGATCGTCATCGGCCTGACTTCTGGGGTGGACTGCGAGCAAGGCTGATGGCGACAGAACAAGCAATCAAAGGCGGTGCGCCGTCAGTGGGTGGGCCATGGCTCGAGTTAGAACGGGTTCTACTGCGCATTTGTGGTATAAATATTCTCGGGTATTCCGGATAAATACTTGAAAACATTGAGTAAGAAATCCAAAAAAAAGTCAGGGTTAGATAGGGTCTCTGAGACCGTGCAAGCCATTGGGCAATCCGCACGCGCGGCTGCACGCATACTCTCGAGTGCGTCCACAGGGCAGAAAAACCAAGCGCTCAGGGCAATCGCGCGGGCGATTGAATCCGACGCTGGAGCGCTTCTCAAGGGCAACACTCTCGATCTGAAACGCAGTCAGCGCGCGGGGCTGGACGCCGCTCTGCTCGATCGCTTGGAGTTGAACCGTGCCCGGATCGAGGCAATGGCTGCCGGCCTGGAGCAAGTCGCGTCGTTGCCTGACCCAGTCGGCGCGGTGACTGATTTTTGTGAGCAACCTTCGGGTATTCAGGTCGGGCGCATGCGAGTCCCGATCGGGGTGATCGGGATTATTTATGAGTCTCGGCCGAATGTGACGGCAGACGCAGCGGGTCTTTGCCTGAAATCTGGTAACGCAGCGATTTTGCGCGGTGGCTCCGAAGCCATTGAATCCAATCTCGCCATAGCGAAGTCTATTACTCAGGGGCTATTGGAAGCGAATCTTCCCGAGACGGCAGTGCAGGTAGTGACAACTACTGATCGTGCGGCAGTCGGGGCGCTGTTACAGATGTCCGACAACCTCGATATGATCGTGCCACGCGGTGGGCGCGGATTAATCGAACGGGTGAGTGCCGAATCTAAGGTGCCAGTACTGAAACACCTAGACGGCAATTGCCATGTTTTTGTCGATCACGAGGCGGACCTGGATAAAGCCGTTGCTATCGCTTTTAATGCGAAGTGCCGCCGCTACGGAATCTGCGGTGCTATGGAAACGTTGCTCATCGCACGATCCGTGGACACAGCCCTTCTGACCCGCCTAGGTCCAATGTTTGGCGAAGCAGGTGTCGAAATTCGCGGTTGTCCGCGCACCTGCGAATTGTTGCCGACCGCTACTCCAGCCAACGAAGATGACTGGACAACTGAATTTCTCGCGCCAGTTCTTGCGGTCAGAGTGCTAGAGGATATTTCCGCGGCCATTGAGCATATTGGGCGATACGGTTCCGGCCACACAGACGCGATTGTGACTGAAAATCTGCAAAAGAGTCGCCGATTTCTGCGCGAGGTTGATTCGAGTTCAGTCATGGTCAATGCTTCTACGCAGTTTGCGGATGGTTTTGAATACGGTTTGGGCGCTGAGATCGGAATCAGCACCAACAAGCTCCATGCCCGTGGCCCAGTGGGGTTGGAAGGGCTGACCACTCAAAAGTTCATCGTCATAGGGGAAGGCACAGTCCGCGCCTGACAATTTGGATTGAGCACGACGCGGCAAGATTTGAGTAGCCCAGCCCTGGGTGTGTTCGGTGGCACCTTTGACCCGGTGCATGAGGGGCACTTGCAGACGGTGAGCGCCGTGCAGCAGCGGTTAGGTCTGGCCAAAGTACTGTTTATTCCTGCGGCGAGGCCGAGGTTGCGCGCGTTGCCCCAGGCATCGGTCGCGCATCGCTTAACGATGCTGAAGCGCGCACTCATCGACCGGCCTTTTTTCGAGGTCAACGAGATGGAAATTAGCCGTGAAGGCCCCTCCACCACGATCCCCACGCTTGAAGTACTGCACCAGACGTATCCCACCACCCCGATCTGTCTAATTCTCGGGATTGACGCCTTTTTGAAAATACCAAAGTGGCATCGGTGGACAGACTTGCTGGAGTTGGCACACCTTGTCGTAATGTCCCGTCCCGGCGTCGTACTGCAGACCGAACAGCCGACATGGTGGACACCAGCGGTCACTACGGATCTAGAGCTGGTACATCAGAGTAGCGCAGGTTCAATTGTGATGCTCGAAGTGCCGGCAATGGATATTGCTGCTAGCGACATTCGTGAGCGGTTGCGTCTAGGTGACGACGTGAGTAGCTGTATGCCGGTGGCGGTGTTCGAGTACATTAGGGCGCACCAACTTTATGGCTTTGATTCCTGATCCCACTGCCCGCGGCGAAATGAGTATCGCCGATTGCATCATTACCGCGCTGGAAAATGCGAAGGCGCTGGATATTCGCCGGCTTGATGTGCGCGAACTGACCGACATTACAGACGACATGATTATTGCCAATGGCACATCCAGGCGCCATGTCTCGGCTCTCGCAGAACAGGTTCGCGTAGCCGGGCGCCAGTTACAACGGAGAGCACTTTCTATAGAAGGTGAAAGTGAGGGCGAATGGGTAGTGCTTGATTATGGTGAGGCTGTCATTCACCTGATGGTACCTGATGCACGAACGTTTTATGACCTCGAGGGCCTGTGGGATACGAGACTTGGAGAAATACTGAGGCAACAGCGTGAGCTGAAGTCGGACGGATGAAATGACATGCGTATCCAGCTGCTGGCAATCGGAGATCGCGCGCCGGAATGGGTGACCGAGGGATTCAATTCTTACGCCAAGCGCCTGCGTGGCAAAATCAAGCTACAGCTGGTCGAATTGCCTGCGCCGCGACGCGGGCATAACGCTGACATTACCCGGCTGGTGTACCAGGAAGGCCAGCGGTTGATGGCGAAAGCCGCCCCAGGCGTCCACGTTATCGCACTCGACCTCGGTGGACGGACGATGACCACGGAAAATCTTGCGGTCCGTCTCACCAGATGGTGCCAGGATGGCTCCAACGTTACCTTTCTCGTGGGTGGTGCGGATGGTTTATCCCGCGAGGTCCTGTCTGAGGCCAACGAGATTTGGTCACTTTCTAAGCTTACGATGGCTCATTTTGTGGTTCGTGTTGTGATCGCTGAACAGCTTTACCGAGCCTACAGTTTGATGGAGGGTTTACCGTACCATCGCACCCGACGACCGGGTTAAAACCGTTACAGGCGCACTGGTACCTATAGTCCCGAATGGACAACTTCCTAGTGCAGCGGTTCTTATGAAAGAAGAACTTCTAGTCAATGTTAGTGCGTACGAAACGCGGGTAGCAGCGATTGGCGATGGGAGCTTGCGGGAAATTTTTATCGAGCAGCGCCGCACGCGCGGCATTGTCGGGAATATCTACCGTGGACGTGTGGTGCGGGTGCTGCCGGGGATGCAGGCCGCGTTTGTCGATATTGGCTTGCGACGTACAGCTTTTCTACATGCTGCCGATGCACGGCTTCAATACACAAAGCGGATGTGCTCGGCGAGTGACGACAATACTTCTAAATCGATCACCGACATTAATGCGCTGGCACGAGAGGGACAAAGCATCGTCGTTCAGGTGGTCAAGGATCCTATCGGGAGCAAAGGGGCGCGCGTGACCATGCAGCTGTCAATTGCCTCGCGTTACTTGGTATTACTCGCCGGATCGAACCAGGTTGCTGTGTCTCAGAAAATTATTCACCCTGCCGCGCGCGAACGGTTGAAATGCACGATCACCGAACTGATGAATACGTCGGATCTCGACGCCGGATATATCGTGAGAACAGCAGCAGAAGGCGCTAGTGTGGCGGCTCTTGACGCGGATTTGTTATTTCTTGGACGAGCCTGGAAGGACATACGTGAGCACCTCAAAGGACAGGTCAACGGGTTATTGCATGAAGATTTGCCGCTGGCGCTACGCACGGTGCGTGATTTGTTCTCCGAATCCACAACTCGGATACGGATCGACGACCACAAAACCTACGAAGCGGTACGGGACTTTGCCCAAAATGTCTTACCGGAATCGGTTGGCCGCATCGAGCATTATTCGGGTAGGCAGCCAATTTTCGACCTGTTTGGAGTCGAAGATGGTATTCAAAGAGCACTTAGTGCGACAGTCCAGCTGAAGTCCGGCGGCACCCTGATACTGGAGCAAACCGAGTCGATGACAACCATCGATGTCAACACGGGCGGCTACGTCGGACGACAGAATCTCGAAGAGACGCTGTTTAGAACCAATCTTGAAGCGGCCAGCGCAATTGTGCGCGAACTACGTGTGCGCAATATCGGGGGTATCGTCATCGTCGATTTCATTGATATGGAAGAGATGCACCATCGCGACGAAGTGGTTCGGGTCCTTAAAGAGGCACTCTACCTGGACGGAGCGCAAGCACTGATCAGCGACATATCTGACCTTGGCCTGGTTCAGATATCACGCAAGCGGTTGCGGCCCAGTCTCGAGCGAACGATGACTGAAGCATGCTCGGCGTGTGCAGGAAGCGGCTTTCTGAAAACAGCGCAGACAGTCTGCTACGAGATATTTCGCGAGCTGACACGCCAAGCAGCCGCCCACGAAAGAGGAGCATGTACGGTGGTAGCCTCACCGAAGGTCATTGAAATGTTGCTTGATGAGGAAGCGAAGGCGTTGGCCGATTTGCAAACACTGATGCGTATGGAGATACATCTACAGGTCGATCCGCTATTCAGTCAGGAAACTTACGACGTGGTACCGATGTGAAATACCTTTTCCCGGTGCCTATCGCTATTGTGCTGTGTTTGGCCTGCTGGACCTCGGTAGCGGCTGGTTCGCCGAATGAAACGGTGCTGCGCACAACGTTGGATCGCAAGGCTTGGCCGCCGCAGCGCGATGGTCGTGCCATTCTGGCGCTCACCCCGATTCGTATACTGCTGGGGCGTTTCGATGAAGTGCAGCCCCACCGAGTGATCATACGTTACCCGGGTGGTGATCTTGGCAACGCATGGGGGCTGGAACTAAGAGATTGGCTGGTGGCCCTTGGGGTGCCATTGGAAAGGCTGGTGCTCGAGCCGGGTTCAGGTGCGAGTGATCAAGTCGTCCTGATACTCCAAAAGGTCGGGGATTGACGAGACGATGAAAGTCGCCGCTGTGCAGATGACTTCCAATTTGTCAGTTGATGACAACCTTGCTCGTGCCCGTGATCTTGTCGCTGACGCCGTTGCCGAAGGCGCCAAATTGGTGGTGCTACCAGAGAATGTCTGCCTTATGACCGATACTCACGAGCGGCGTCTGGCGGCTGCAGCGAGGGGGCAGGAAGTCGCGAAGCGCCTTGCAGAAACCGCACGTGAACTGAACGTCTGTCTGGTCGGTGGAACGGTGCCTTTACCAGCGGCGGGTGATCTTGTCACAAACTCTTGTTTGGTGTTCACGTCCAACGGACAACAACTGGGGCGCTACGACAAGATGCACCTGTTCGATGTGGATTTAGGCGACGGGCAGGTCTACCGAGAATCCGACTACACCACCGCTGGTGATGAGCCGCTGATCGTCGAAATGCTTGATATGCGTGTCGGAATAACCGTTTGCTATGATTTGCGTTTCCCGGAACTCTATCGTCGCCTCGCACTAAATGGTGCGGAGGTCTTCACCGTGCCGTCTGCTTTTACTGTGTCCACTGGACGCGCCCATTGGGAAGTTCTGTTACGGGCGCGAGCGATAGAGAATTTGGCTGCGGTTATCGCTCCAGCGCAGGTTGGCCACCACGCTGGTGGTCGCGTGACCTATGGACACAGCACTATCATCAGCCCGTGGGGCGAGATTCTGGCTTCACGGCGCGAGGGCAACGGCGTGGTCGTCGGCGAAATCGATCTTGACGAATTGCGTGGACGACGTCGCGATTTTCCAGCACTTTGCCACCGGCGCTGGATCGATACTGGCCCAGTTCAAATGGATTTCTGCAGCAAGAAGTGAAATTCCGCACCGGTTTCGGTTGAATCTAGAAGCGAATTCCCGGTTTGCCTGGCAAAAGCCTCGAAATCTCGCACCGCGCCGGGATCCGTCGCCATCACCTTAAGGACTTCGCCACTTGCCATCGTGTTAAGCATTTTCTTGGCGCGCAATATAGGCAGCGGGCAGTTCAGTCCGCGCACATCGAGTTCATGATCAAAGTCAGACATATTGGGGGGGGGCAGGTGGTCTTGAAACAAGTATATAACGCCGTTTAAGATCGTGAGTTAAGGCCAGACTGGCTCGGCTAGAAAAAATTCTTATCTGCCTGCCGGGCCTTAGAGGTGCGGTGTCAAACGGATCAGCTAGCGGCACGTATTGGGCCAACTCGTACCTACATTTGCGGACAAGAGCTGTGTGGCTAATAACAGATACTGAGGTGCCTCAAACTCTGGCATCTTGTTCTATGATTGGCGCATAATGATTCGCCGCGACATGGGTCCTTTGTTGGCCGGTGTCAGTAGAAGCGAGGTTGGCAGCGATCAGCCCAGTCCGGCTGTGTCATTGGAGTCAGGAACACGGAGGGGAAAGATGGTCAATCTTCGATTATCCGGCGCATTTTTCGCAGGGATACTTGCGTTTGGAGGCATGGTGGCGCAGCCAACCGATGTCATGGCAGGACAATGGCCAAGCGAGAAACAATGCAAGAAACTGAAGACGACAGATGTGGTTACAACAGGCTGGTGTGTGGCGATTACCCGCCGCAAGGGCAATTGCCTTGGTTGTCATATGGCGATAGTCAATCCGTGGCCTGAAGGATTTCCCCCGGGTGGTAACGTGGGCCCGCCCCTTGTTGCGATGAAAAGCCGTTTCGAGAGCAAGGCTGCGCTGAGGGCACATATCCACGACGCGACTGCACGCAACCCGAACACGTCTATGCCGCCATTTGGCAAACATCGCTTGCTTTCAGACGAGCAGATCGACCAGATCGTGGAGTGGCTGTGGACTATCTAATTGCTGATCATAGCTGATGTTCTGCAGATCAAGGAGTATCTAGTGATGAAACGAAGAACGTTGTTGAAAGGTGCTGCAGCGACTACGGTGCTAGTGACTGCGGCGGCGAGTGGTTTGCTGGTCCCGATTCAAGTACTGGCGTCTGATTGGCCAGAAACCGCATTCGAGTCGGATACTACGGCCGATGCGATCAAACAATATTTTGGTGATGCTACGGTAAACGACAGTGATCAGGTTGCAATCAAGGCGCCACTGCAGGCGGAAAACGGTGCAGTTGTGCCAATTAAGGTAACGACGACTCTGGCTAACGTCGAATCGATTGCAATTCTTGTTGAAAAGAATCCGATGCCCTTCGTCGCCTCGCTCGACGTGTTGTCCGGCTCTAGCGGGGCGCTATTCAGTACACGCGTGAAGATGGGACAGACCTCGCCGGTTATCTGTTTGGTCAAGGCCGGTGGCAGGGTTCACCGCGCATCCCAGGTGGTCAAAGTAACCGTCGGCGGCTGCGGCGGCTGAGCGCGCAACAACCTGGGCTAGGAGAGAACAATGGCAACTAAAATGAAAATCAAGAAGGCTAAAGCCGGGGGCTATCAGGTCCTGGTATTGGCCAAACACCCGATGGAAACAGGTCTTAGAAAAGACAAAAAGACCGGTAAAAAAATACCCAAACACTTTATCAAGACCATGCAATTTAGTCTTAATGGCACGCCCATCGCACAGGCGAACATGGCGCAGGGGGTCTCTAAGAATCCCTTAATTGGCGTATCACTGGCCGATGCCCAGCCTGGGGACAAAGTCAGTGTGAGTTGGATAGACAACACCGGCGGCACCGGTAATGCTGAGGCAAAAGTAAAGTAAGGGTTGTTAATTTAGCCGCCGCCAGTAAGCGCCGAATAAGCGCCGGGCTAGCCACGTGAGGAGAACAACATGAAAAGACGTCTGGCATGGGGGATCACGTTATTGCTAGCCATCGGGATACCACCGACGGTGGGCGCGATTACCGAAGCGGAGATTATCGCGGATATCAAGGCCTTCCAGGGATTTTTCAAGAAGCGCTTTCCGCAAGTTGCTCTGGTTGATTATGCGGATGGCGTTAATGCGTTACCGGCATATGCTGAACGGCGAGCAAATTGGGAGCTGTTGATGGAATTTCCACCCTTCGCACCGGAAATGGATAAGGCCAGAAAAGAATGGACTAAGCCGTTTGCCAATGGCAAGCGCCTCGACGACTGTGATCTGGCACCGGCCAACACCTACCCGGTTTACGATGTTGACTCGGACGACTTGCGCACTTTGGTTGGGGATATCAATGCCTGTCTGAAGGCCAATGGTGAGAAGCCGATTAAGAACGTCAAGCGCAGTAAAATGGCTCGATTGGTCGCGGCCTACAGGGAGCGGTTCAACGGCCAGCCGATGGCTGTAGACGTTTCGCATCCAGGTGTGCAGCGATGGTACGAGAAGGGCCGCCACTTTTATTGGGCTAAGCGGGGACAGTTGAATTTCTCCTGTGCCAATTGCCACGTTGACAATGCCGGCATGAAGGTGCGTGGCGATGTCCTCAGTGCCGGTCTCGGCCATGGTGTCGGGTTCCCGGTATATCGAACGAAATGGGCCGTTACGGGAAAACCGTGGGGTACGGTGCATCGGCGTTACGGCGGTTGTAACAAACAGATAAGGGCCAACCCGTTTAAGGCCCAGGGTCCGGAATACAAAGCCCTCGAACTGTACGAGGCGGTCATGAATACGGGGGTACCTCTGAAAGTGCCCAGCCAACGTCAATAAGTTGCTCAGGCATATGAGGGGAAAGCCTGGCCGAAGGTCAGGCTTTTTCATGCTGGGAAGCTGTCGAGCCCCGTAGTGATCAACTCGCTACAAAGACGTTTCGCGACAGATCACCTAATCCCGTGACGCTGACCCGACGGGATTTCCTGCACACTCTGGCACTCGCCGGCGCCGCCGGCATGGGGTTAACTGGCCGTACCTCGAGCGCTTCGTTGGAACTCGAATACGATGTGCCCCCGATCGGCAACCTGTCTCTGCTGCATTTCACAGACTGCCACGCACAGCTGTTGCCAATTTACTATCGTGAGCCAAGTCACAACATCGGTATTGGTAAGGCACTAGGGCGTCCACCACATCTGGTGGGGAAGGAATTGCTCACACATTTCGGCGTCGCACCTGCGACTGCTGAAGCCCATGCGCTGACCTGTATCGATTTTCAAGTCGCGGCGAGCAAGTACGGCACAGTCGGGGGCTTTGCTCATTTGGCGACCCTGATAAAGCGTCTTCGAGCCGAGCGTCCGCACAGCCTACTGCTCGACGGGGGTGATACCTGGCAAGGTTCTGCCACAGCACTTTGGACCCAGGGGCAAGATATGATCGCCGCGTGCCGCGCACTCGGTGTGGACATGATGACTGGTCACTGGGAGTTTACTTACGGCATGGAGCGGGTACGCGAGATTATTGATCACGAGTTAGCGCCCATAGAGTTTCTCGCACAAAACATATACTTGACCGATGACGCGGCTTTCGATGGCCGTCCGGCGTTTAATGAAGAGACCGGGCTGGTGTTTAAGCCATACGCAATGCGTGAGGTCAATGCGGTTCGTGTTGCCGTAATTGGCCAGGCTTTCCCATATACGACGTTGGCCAACCCGCGCTATCTGATGGATGAGTGGAGTTTTGGCATCCGCGAGGAGCAGGTCCAGGCCAGTGTTGTTGCGGCCCGTACAGAGGGCGCTGAAGTTGTCGTGTTGCTGTCGCACAACGGAATGGATGTCGATCTAAAACTTGCGAGTCGTGTCCGCGGTATCGATGTGATCCTCGGTGGCCATACGCACGACGGTATGCCGGCGCCGAGTATTGTTAGTAACACCGGTGGCAAGACACTGGTAATAAATTCTGGCTCGAATGGAAAGTTTTTGTCTGTTGTGGATCTAGATGTCCGTTCCGGGCAGCTTCAGGACTTCCAATTTCGATTGTTACCTGTGTTTTCCAATCTACTGGCGCCGGATGCTGATATGGTCAAGTTGATCGAAGATCAGCGCGCGCCGTATACGGCACGACTCGCTGAAGAGCTGGCAACGACTGATACATTGCTGTATCGCAGAGGAAATTTTTCAGGCCCTTTCGATCAGCTGATCGTCGACGCATTAATGGCAGTGCGTGGCGCCGATATCGCATTCTCACCGGGCTTTCGCTGGGGTACGACCTTGCTGCCAGGTGATGTGATTACCATGGAACGATTACTGGACCAAACGGCGATCACCTATGCAAAAGTAACACTGTCGGACATGACTGGTGCAAGTATCCATGCGCTACTGGAGGATATCGCCGACAACCTGTTCAACCCGGATCCGTATTACCAGATGGGTGGTGATATGGTGCGGATTGGTGGATTGTCTTATACCATCGATCCGGCAGCACCGATGGGCCAGCGCATCAGCGAGTTACACTTCAAGGGCAAGCCGATCTCGCTCAACCGACGATACCGGGTAGCAGGATGGGCCAGTGTGCTTCCTCAGTCTGAAGCCTTGCCCGACATCTGGGAGGTGGTCGGTGAGTATTTGCGTGATAAGAAACTAATAGGACGGTTAGCAGTCAACATGCCGCACGTTAAAGGAATCAAAGCGAATCCGGGATTTTCCGGCAGTAAGGATCAAAAAGATTAATTCTGACTACTACGAGACACTCTATCGACTGGAACAGCAATCGGTAGATCCGGAATATATTGTTGGCTGGGCGGGCGGCAATCTGAATAATCCACCGCGCGAGGAACAACGGGTAACCGAAGCCTATTCCGCGGGTTACGCGGATGGAAAGTCCGGGCATATAGAGCAGGCAATGCGATTTACGATTCGGTGACCCTTCGGCCACCGGTGCGTGCGAGTGTGGGTTCGAGTAGCCGGTTGAACGAGCGTCGGAACGAGTCAATTGCTTGTGGGCCGTCAATGCTGATCACTTGATCGATAACCCAACGGTTGGTTTGTGTGTTACCCATCAGTTGCTGGATGTTCGCGCCCAACGCACGCAGCAATCCGAAGCCAGGGTCCTCGCCTTCTAATGGGGACTCTGCATATTCACTGCTGCGCCGGTTGTAAAGATCGATAAATCTTCGTCGGTGATCGCCAGAACCCAGAATTTCACACGCATTTCGGTGCAAGTGTCGAGAACAGTATTGGGCCATGTGGCTGACAAACGACGCGCGCTGGTCACTGGAGAACACGGCGCTACATAAACGGTCTGCAAAGTGCACAAGGAAAGCCAAATATTCACCGATAACCGCGATGCGTTGCATATCATCGGTGTAAACGAATTCGGCCTCGTGCAGGTCCTTAGTTGACGCCAGTGCGATGGCCCAGGCACGGTAAGCCGCAGCTTTGGCACTGTCGTGAATTGAACCCTGGCGTTCGGGGTTGCGCCAGCGGTCGGCTACACGGCGGGACATTCAGCACCTACAGCCTAGCGCTTGGAGCCCTGTTCTTCATGAGCGATATCAATTACTCGCGACGCAAGTTCGGCATGCTCTTTGCGGTAGTTGGCCAGTGGATGGTCGCTGGAAGGCAAAAAATAGTGCTCCGGCTCAACCCCTTGTTGGCGCTCGTAAGCAATGAACTTGCGTTGCAGTTCGAGCATTCGTTCGATCAGCTTTTGTTTTTCGTTCATAGATGTTGTGAAAGGTAGATTAACGGAGGCGAGCGGTCGCGACTCAATCGTCATGCATCGGTCGCACGGGCCCAATACTTTTGTGATGAAGAAACAAACCGCAGCCAAGTTGTCGGCCTAGTCCGAGTCCACAGTCTTGCAGAGCAAGCGAGTCACGAGGAGCGAGTTCGGCCAGCATTAGGCTACGGCAGTTCCAATGACCGGTGATGGAGCGCAGTTGGTGTTCGCGCCCGCACAAGAGTTTGCCGACCTCGATTGCACGAGCATCAAGTGCGGCCATTACCTCGACAGTAAAAGCGCTTTCCTCCATTGGCTCCTCTTTTAAAATTACGTGACGGGCAAACAGTGTAGCGCTCGGTTGTAGATTCCGTATAGTCGCTTGACCGACTAGCAATTCGAAGCGATCGACGTGCAGGCAATGGCCAGTCAGTTCGCGACCTTGCGCAACCCGGTGTTTTGGAACCCTAAGAATCAACCGCGCGCGTTGAGACAGTTGGATAACTCCTTCGTTGTCGGGCCGTTGCCAACCATTAGCACTACTGGGGCCAAGACTCAGCAATATTCCCACTTTGGGTTCATGAGTGATCCATGTCAGGTGTTCTGCAATGGTGTAGTAGAGGGTTAACGCACAATCCGACTGTAGCTGACGCCCGGACAAGCGGAAACTAAGGTCGACCATCTGTGCCTGCAGTTCTCCGGGGAATGGAGATTCTTGTTCGTGCCAGTGGATGTTCATGGTGGTTCTAAATAGCTGACACGTCAATTACGCCAGTTCGTCGAAATTCTTCTCAAGAGACAGAAACTGATGGCACAACACCACCATGCAGTGCCTCTACAATCGGCTCTCTGAAGCGTGCGCGGTAAAGTAACCGCCGCTTCGCTGAGGTGTCGTCGAAGCCGCTCCGAGCATGTAGTACGTTGTGGCAGATGATGCCCTCGCCAGGTGCCAAAGTGTATTCAAGCACTAGGTTGCCGGCGTGGGCAATCACGCGGCGGAGGTGTTCTACGGCCGCAGAAAGGTCTCTATTTTGGTGCCAATGGATGTACCGTGCCCGGCTGGTATAGCGCATGCAAAGCGCGCCGTCTTGTGAGTTGAAGAAAACCGGCCCAGAGCACTCAGCACGGGTAGCTTCCCCACCATCTGGCTGATGGGCAGGTAAGGTCATCGCGTCACAGTCGAGTAGTGCCGGCAGTAGTTCCGGCGCTTGCTGGCGGAGCAGACCGTAGACCACGGCGTGGTCAATCAATCGGCTGGTGCCACCTCGCATGGCCTGTGTTTTGCAGTGCAATATGAATGTCCGTATCACCCGGTCCGCAGGATAATAGCTACCGTCAGTGTGCCAGTTGAGCGCTTTATTTGAGAACGGAATGTAACGTGATGATTTGTTGGATCGGTGATCGCAGACCTCGGCCAATCCGTGCCGATTCGTCCGGGTATCGTGGTCAAGTCGTGTCAATCCTAGTTGTGTACCAAGCGCCAGCACGTCTTCTGAGCTGACCTGCCGAGGTGTCCGGCAGCGATAGATCACGAGATTTGCTTTGGCAATTGCTCCAGTGAGCGCTGTTCGTTCGGGTTGTGTCAATGCTCGAGGATCGACGAGGTCGACAACAGGGTTCGCCAGCACTTGGCGGTACCCGGCCAGGCGCTGGCTAAACCACGTTTGGAACAAGGGCGCGTTCAATAGTGTATTACTGACAAAACCTTAGGTAGCGATCATTTGGGATGGGATCCGTCGGTTGGGGTGGCGTGTTAGTCAGCCGGTGTCTATTGCGTCCATTTTATGGAGATCCAGTAGATTAGCCCTATTCTCCTTAAGAGAAATGGGCAGTTTGCATTGGCTGAGACCAAACATATCTCTTTAGGGATAGATTTGGCCAATTCACACTTACCCAACGGGGCAATGGCCTCTGTCGGGTGCGTCTCTAGAATGACAGACCATAAGGCTGCAATTAGTACCGTTTGAACCAGTGGCTAAGGAGACCCCACGATGTCGGATGACAAGAAGCACGTGACGCCAATGCTGGATGAACTCGAGAGTGGGCCGTGGCCGAGTTTTGTTTCTGGAATAAAAAACTTGCGTGATCAGCACCCGAGTGAGCGAGTCAACGGTGTCGCGAATGCTCTGCTCGGCCAGCTCGAGCATTCCTATGAAACTCGCAAGGGCTATTGGAAGGGCGGCACCGTCAGCGTCTATGGTTATGGCGGCGGTATCATCCCACGGTTTTCAGAAGTCGGTCAGCAGTTTCCTGAATCGAAGGAATTTCACACCCTCAGGGTACAGCCTCCTGCTGGCCATCATTACACCACTGATGTGCTGCGGCAGCTGGCCGATAGTTGGGAAAAGTGGGGTTCGGGATTGGTGACATTTCACGGTCAGACCGGCAACATTATGTTTATTGGCGCGACGACAGAAAACACCCAGCATTTCTTTGACGAGATCAATGACTATGGCTTTGATCTCGGTGGTGCAGGACCGTGTGTTCGCACTGCTCAGTCATGTGTCGGGTCAGCGCGCTGCGAGCAGTCGTGCGCTAACGAGCACAAAATCCATCGTATGTTGGTCAACAACTTCACCGATGATGTACATCGCCCCGCGCTACCGTACAAGTTCAAATTCAAGATTTCTGGCTGCCCAAACGATTGTATGAATGCAATCGAGCGCTCGGATTTTGCTGTCATCGGGACGTGGAAAGACGACATCCGTATTGAGCAGGACGAGTGGAAGCAGTACGTCGCTGCCAAGGGCAGGCAACATGTTATCGACAATATCATTACCCGTTGCCCGACCAAGTGCATGAGCCTTAAGAACGATGACAGTCTCGAGATTGATGACCGCAACTGCGTTAAGTGTATGCATTGCCTAAACGTTGTGCCCTCGGCGCTGTCTCCTGGAGAGGATCGCGGCGTATCCGTATTGATCGGTGGTAAGCGCACACTGAAGATTGGCGATTTGATGGGTACGGTAATCGTGCCCTTTATGAAATTGGAAGACGAAGCCGACTACGAGCGCCTTGTGGAATTGGCCGAAAACACAATTGATTTTTGGGCCGAAAACGGGCTTGAGCATGAACGTTGCGGTGAAATGATTGAGCGTATCGGTTTAGTTAACTTCCTTGACGGCATAGATGTCGAAGTCGATCCCAATATGATCGATCATCCTCGTGAGTCCTCCTATGAGCGGATGGATGGTTGGGATGAGGAGGCGATCAAATGGTTCGAACAGAAACGCGCTGAGTCTATGGTGATTGGCGATTGAAGCCAAAGAAACTATCCCCCTGCTTAATGGAGTAACAGGCAATGGCGAAAAGACAAATGCGACAGCCAATCGAAAGCGGCTGCCCCGATGGCTTCCAATTCATGCACCCATTGATGGTCAAGAATTTTGGTCAATGGAAAACCCATGATCATCCCCGAGCAGGCGTATTGCGCCATATCGCGAAGACGGGCGATGCGATCTTTACGGTACGGGCGGGTACTCAAAGGATTCTAGATGTCTTTACTCTGCGTCAGTTGTGTGACATCGGGGATCGTTATGCAGACGGTCATGTGCGCTTCACCATTCGCAGCAACATTGAATATATGGTGGCGGATGAGATAAAGGTGGCGCCGCTAATCGAGGCGCTGGAAACGGCTGGGTTTGTGGTCGGTGGTACGGCCAACTCAGTGGCAATGATTTCACACACACAGGGTTGGTTGCATTGCGATATTCCGGGCACGGATGCCTCTGGCGTGGTGAAGGCAATGATGGATGAGTTAATCGACGAATTCAAAAACTGCAACATGCCCAATCGCGTTCACATCACCACTTCTTGTTGCCAGATCAATTGTGGTGGCCAAGGTGATATCGCAATCAATGTACAGCACACAAAACCGCCCAAGATCAATCATGATTTGGTCGCGAACGTATGTGAGAGACCCTCAGTGGTTGCGCGCTGCCCGGTGGCCGCGATCCGCCCTGCACAGGTTAATGGTAAACCTACCCTAGAAGTGGACGAGAAGAAGTGTATTTGTTGTGGTGCATGTTACCCACCATGTCCACCCATGCAGATTAATGATCCCGAACACACCAAACTGGCAATCTGGGTCGGCGGCAACCACTCAAACGCCCGAAGCAAGCCAAGTTTTCAGAAGCTAGTGGCCTCGGGAGTACCCAATACCCCCCCGCGTTGGCCGGAAGCGACCGCCATCGTTAAACGGATCCTGCGTTGTTATAAGGAAGACGCGCGAGATTGGGAGCGCATCAATGACTGGATCGATCGCATTGGATGGCCCCGCTTTTTTGAACTGACGGGGCTGCCGTTTACAAAGTATCACATTGATAACTGGCGTGGCGCACGTAAGAGCTTGAACGCGTCAAGCTATATCCGCATCTGACAACCGTAGCCGGGTCTGCCAATGAAGTTCGCATTGATGGTCAACCAGGGACCGTATACCTATCAGGCTTCCGATACAGCCTACCATTTTGTACGTGCCGCATTGAACGCGGGTCACGAGGTTGTACGTATCTTCTTCTATCATGACGGCGTCAATAACGGTACGCGTATGACAACGCCGCCACAGGATGATCGACACGTTGTAAATCGCTGGAGTGATCTGGCGCATCAACATAAACTCGATCTTGTGGTTTGCGTGGCTGCTGCCCAACGCCGTGGCATCCTTGATGCAGACGAAGCCCGTCGCCACGGTAAGAACGGCGATAACCTCGCGCCTGGTTTTAGAATTTCGGGCCTCGGACAATTGATCGAAGCGGGCGTCGAGGCTGACCGGCTGGTGGTCTTCGGTCGCTGAGTCTGTCGCCTTGGCCGCTCGCAAGAAGTTCATGTACCTCAATCGGCATGCGCCGCACGGAACAATCTATGGCCATGAGGGTTTAGAAGTAGTTCTGGTCGGTGCAGCTTTTGATCAAGATGTCAGCATGGCTTTCATCGGTGACGGTGTGTTCCAGTTGAAGAAGGAGCAGAATACTAGCGCGATAGAAACTAAGAATTTCTCCGCAGCCTATCGTGCACTGAAGGACTACGACGTCACGCGCCTTTATGTAGAGCTCGAGTCATTGACCGAAAGGGGGTTAACCAGTGAGGACTTGATGCCTCTGACATACGAGGATGAGGATGACGATTACAAAGAAAAGTCCGCTATCCAATTGATCGATCGAGCGTCGTTGGGCAAGTTACTGGAAGCACAGAATGTGATTTTGAATTTTTAGGCAAACCATGCTGCATACAGTCAACAAATCACCGTTTCAAGAAGATGCATTGATGATGTGTTTCGGCTTCGTCCAGCCGGGCAGTGACGTTCTTCTTATTGAAGATGGAGTCTACGGAGCACTTGCGAACGCAAAGTTTTCTGCTGCCGTGGAAATGGCACAGGGAGCCTGCAGGATCTATGCACTGGAGCCAGACCTGAAAGCGCGCGGAATCGGGACTGATCGCCTGATTAGCCGAATCGAACTGGTCGATTACGACGGGTTTGTTAAGTTGGTAGCAGCCAACCCGGTGGTGCAGGCGTGGTGAAGATGGAAATGATAGAGGAGAAGCCAAATGGCATTTGATATTAACGGCAAGACCTACGAAACCGATGAAGAAGGTTACTTAGCTAACTTGAGTGACTGGTCGAGTGACGTCGCGCAATATATGGCAGAACTAGATGACTGTGACCTCGGTGATAACCACTGGGAAGTGATCAAATTTCTACGCGAGTACTATGAGGAGTACCAAATCGCTCCAGCAGTCCGTGTTCTAACCAAAGCGATTGGCAAGAAGTTAGGCAAAGACAAGGGCAACAGCAAGTATCTGTACGAACTTTTTCCCTACGGGCCTGCAAAGCAGGCATGCAAGTATGCTGGCCTTCCTAAGCCGACGGGTTGTGTTTAAACATTACTCGTTTACTGATACTAGCTGATCAGTGGTGTGGTCAACTTCACAGCCGAAGAAAAATAGGAAAAGGGTTTATTCGTGTTGCTCACTGCCTTCTTTTCGTTTGCGCTGTACATTGCTGTGCTGGTTCTAATTGTCGGCACAGCCGTACGTATCGTCGCTTACGTACGGACCCCTGTGCCGCTCGTTATTCCGACAACGCCCGCGCCGACTACTCGGGCCGGGGTGCTCGCCCGCCTGTTTAGAGAGACCGTGTTTTTCGAGAGCCTTTTTAAGGGCAGTAAGTGGACCTGGTTATTTGGTTGGGTATTTCACTTCGGCATGATGCTGGTGCTTTTGGAGCACCTGCGCTACGTCATGGAACCCGTACCGCGTTGGATCGCATCGATACAGTGGATGGGTCTCTATGCGGGTATTGCCATGTGTCTCGGGTTGGCCGGTCTGTCGCTACGGCGAATGGTGGTCGATCGCGTACGCTACATCAGTGCCCCCTCAGATCATCTGATGCTTTTGCTTCTTATCGGCATTGCCGCGAGTGGCATAGCAATCAAGACCCGTTGGCACACCGATATTGTGGCGCTGAAAACGTTCGTCCGCGGGTTGATTCAATTTGACTGGCAACCTCTGCCGGCTGATCCGCTGCTGTTGCTCCATCTGTCTCTTGTGATCTTATTGATGCTGGTGTTTCCGTTCAGCAAGCTGTTACATGCGCCCGGGTTATTTTTCAGCCCGACTCGCAATATGCGAGACAGCCCGCGCGAACATCGACATGTACCGCGCTGGGCCCCCGATGATGCCCATCCGCCAGCGCGCACGACTCAGGAGCGCAATTAGGGTGAACAAAGAGGACTTTTCTGTCCCGTTGATTACCGAGGAGTTGACCGTGCCCCCGGTTCAACCCAATGCCATGGCCGATACACAGCCATTTGTCGCCAAGGCAGAATTTCAGGAGGCCTTGGGTTTTCCAGGCGAACTGGTCGAAAACTGGCAACAAGTGGCATTGGACAAGATGTCGGAACTAATCGGAAAGTACCGAGCATTGCCGGTTTTCCTCGATGCTTGCGTAAAGTGTGGTGCCTGCACCGACAAATGCCACTACTACCTGGGAACAGGAGACCCGAAGAACATGCCGGTTGCGCGTCAAGATTTGATGCGCAGTGTCTACCGTCGCTATTTCACCGTCGCTGGGCGCTATTTTCCGAAGTTGGTTGGTGCACAGGATCTGACCAAGGAAGTACTTGAAGACTGGTATCGTTATTACCACCAGTGCTCCGAGTGTCGCCGCTGCTCGGTTTATTGTCCTTATGGAATCGATACGGCTGAGATTACGATGGCAGGCCGTGAAATTCTCGCGTCGGTGGGGATGGGGCAGAAGTATGCCAACGAAATCATTGCCAAGGTCCACAAGGTGGGCAACAACTTGGGCCTGCCGGGTCCGGCCCTGGCTAATACACTGGAGCAGCTCGAAGAGGAGGTCGAGGAAGACGTCAACGTCAAAGTCCGCTTTCCACTCGATCAGAGCGGTGCCGAAGTGTTGTTGGTGACGCCGTCGGCGGATTTTTTTGCCGAACCCCATGTAGACGGTCTGATCGGTTACGCAAAAGTATTTCACCAGGCTGGTATCAGCTGGACGTTGAGCTCCCACGCGTCGGAGGCGGCTAATTTTGGTATTTTTATCGGTAACTATGAACAGATGAAGAAGGTCGCTGAACGCATCCGCCAGGCGGCACTCGATCTTGGCGTGCGGCGCATTGTCATCGGCGAGTGCGGCCACGCTTGGCGTGTAGCTTACAGTTATTGGAACACTCTGATAGGCCCGTTCGACTTTCTCGACCCCAATTACCCGGCACCACAACACGTGTGTGAATTGACTTACGATCTGATTCAGCACGGTACATTGAAGCTCGACCCTTCTCGGAACAATGACAAGGTGCTGACCTTCCATGATTCATGCAATGTGTCCCGCGCATCACGCATGGGTTCTGAACCTGGCGGACAGTTCAAACTGCCACGCGAGATCATCAAAGCTGCCTGCAATCATTTTGTGGACATGGCCAGTGAAACCACTCATGAACAGACTTTCTGCTGTGGAGGCGGTGGTGGCTTGTTAACCGACGATGTGATGGAGTTGCGGGTTAAGGGTGCCCTGCCCCGAATGACCGCTTTAAAACAGGTGGTTGAGAGCCATGGTGTGACACACATGGCTGCAATCTGTGCGATATGCAAAAGTCAGTTCGCCAAGGTGCTGCCGGTTTACGGCTTCGACATGGACATGATTGTCAGCGTGCATCAACTGGTCGGTGACGCATTGATATTTGACGGCAAGGCTGCATCTCTCGGCAACGAATTGAATTGACTAAAAAATCATGTCTGAAGATCGATCACTGCCGTTAACTTTTCGTCGCTACCGAGAAGGTGATCACACTTGGGACGATTTTAAAGAGGATATTTTTGCGGGCGATGCCTCTGATAAATGTCCCACTTATGTGCATCGCACGCCCCCCTGCCAGGGTAGCTGTCCTGCTGGCGAGGACATTCGCGGTTACCTGCAGATTGTGCGTGGTATGGAGCCGCCGCCGACGGGCTTGAGTTGGCAGGAATATGCTTTTGCGCGCGCAACGGAGGCTAATCCGTTCCCATCGATGATGGGTCGAGTATGTCCGGCCCCCTGCGAGGCCGGGTGCAATCGTAATGACGTAGACGACTTCGTAGGAATCAACGCAGTTGAACAGTTTATCGGGGATACGGCTTATCAGAATAACTACCGTTTTCCTGAAGCGCCGGTCCTCAGCGGGAAACGAGTGGCCATTGTTGGGGGCGGCCCTGCTGGTCTCGCCGGGGCCTATCAATTAAGACGCAAAGGACATGCCGCCGCAATATTCGAGGCGCACGAAAATCTTGGTGGCATGTTTCGCTACGGTATTCCAGGCTACCGAACGCCGCGCAATCTGCTCGATGCGGAGATCAGCAGGATTCTCGCGCTTGGTGACATCGAGGTTCACACTGGCGTCCGCGTTGGAACCGACTTGACCATTGCCGAGCTAGAAAAAGAGTTCGATGCCATATTGTGGGCAATTGGCGCACAGCAGGGCCGCGGCCTGCCGTTGCAGGGCTGGCAGGACGCCCCGAACTGCGTTTCCGGAGTGCGATTTCTCGAAGCATTTAACCGCGGTGCAATGCAGGTGGCGGCTGGCAAAGTCATTTGTGTCGGTGGAGGCGATACGTCGGTCGATGTTGTTTCTGTTGCTCGCCGACTGGGCAAGATCGACACCGTTCGGGAAGAAGACCGTGCCGAGCGGGTAATCGGCGGCTACGCAGCGCACGATGCGGCGATGGCGGCGGCCCGAGAAGGTGCGGAGGTGACATTAACAGCATTGTTTGACCGACAAGGAATGACGGCGACGCAAGAGGAGGTCGACGATGCCTTGACCGAAGGAGTCCGCGTGCTCAACGGTGTGATGCCTGTTGCCCTGAAGAGAAATACTGACGGTCGTGCAACGGGCCTAAAGCTCGCTCGCTGCACAATCGATGATCAGGGGGTTCCGGTGCCGCAGGAAGGCACCGCCTTCGAGGTCGAGGCGGATCTCATCGTTTCGGCGATCGGGCAGGGTGGCGACCTTAGCGGGCTTGAAGAGCTAGGAAACGAGCGTCACTTGATCGATACCGATGCCTTCTATCGTGTACCGGGTAGGGATGGGCATTTCGTCGCCGGTGACATTATCCGTCCACATCTGCTGGTAACTGCAATCGGACAGGCTGCCGTCGCGGCCCAGAGCATCAATGAATTTCTAGCGGGCGAAGTCAGACCAAGGCGTCCTCGAGTTGACGTCCACCATTTTAGTTTGTTGCAAAAACTCAACGAACAGCAACTGGCGCCAACGCCCTATGATCATACCCAGTCTTGGGGCACAGATTCGTCCCATTTCGCGGTGCACAATTACGAAGACCGTTCCGCTCACGAAGTTATCCCCAGCCAGCGGCTTTTTCTCGGGCATTTCGATTACGCTGAACGCGTCAGGCGACCGGATCGTGTCCCCGAACAAGATAAGGTGTTGGGTGATTTCGAAGAGCGACGGCTGGGATTAAGTGAGCAGGAGGCAGCGGTGGAGGCAGCGCGCTGCATGAGTTGCGGTATGTGTTTCGAGTGTGATAACTGCGTCATCTTCTGCCCCCAGGATGCAGTATTTCGAGTCAACAAAGAACACTCGACGACCGGTCGCTATGTAGACACGGATTACAATCGCTGTATCGGTTGCCATATCTGTGCGGATGTTTGTCCGACCGGCTACATCGACATGGGTCTTGGCAAGTAATCGGACCAGATTGGCTCATGGGCGGGCTTATACGGATCAGCGGTTTTGTAGTGCTCGCGGGCGTTATGCCATTTACAAGTATCGCGACCGAGCCGACTTTTCCGGCAGCCCGCGGTGCGCGCTGCGTAGAGCCGGTGGAAACGATGCGCAGGTACCACTTCGATTTTCTTGATCACCACGGGCACAAAACTGTGACGCACGGCATTCGAAATACTAAACATAGTTTGTCAGGCTGTATCAGCTGCCATGCGGTACGCAATGCACACAATGAGTGGATTCCCGTGAGTGCACCTGGACAATTTTGTGCTGAATGTCACACCTATACAGCAATGCGTATCGACTGTTTTTCATGCCATAGTGCCGTGCCTGAGACTACCCCAGTAAACGTGAACTGATGATCGCAGACGAAAAATCACCACGGCGTCGTTTTCTCGGGCATTCCAGGGGGCTCGCGGGACTGGTGGTCGCATTTGCTCCGGGCCTGCGGCTTGTCGACTTGGCTCTGGCTAAGCCGGACGACCAGGCGGTTACCGATTCGGTGCGCTGGGGTATGTTGGTCGATACGACCCGCTGTTCATCCGGCTGCGACGCCTGCGTAAGCGCTTGTAGCAGTGAACACGGCCTCGGTGTGAGTGACGCTCCGGAGATTGATGCGCAGTGGATAAGGAAAGTTGACCTGGTTGATCGGCACTCAGGCCGGCAATTGTCATTGCCTTTGATGTGCCTGCACTGTGAGGACGCACCGTGTGTTGCAGTTTGTCCTACTGGTGCGTCGTTTCGAAGAGACGATGGAATCGTGCTGGTCAACAAGCACACTTGTATCGGTTGCCGGTACTGCATGATGGCTTGTCCCTACAAAGCACGCTCTTTCATTCACATTAACGTTAGCGGGCAACTTGCCCATTCACCGAGGGGTAAGGGAACGGTGGAGGGCTGCACCTTCTGTGTGCACCGGGTAGATGCTGATCGAGCCCCCGCCTGTGTTGAAGCTTGCAGTACGGCAGGCCATCACGCGCTGCTGTTCGGTAATCTGTCAGACAGCGGTGGTGAACTGGCACGTCGCTTGGCCGAAGAGCCTTCGAGTGCTTTACGAAGTGATCTGGCCACCAATCCCCGGGTGCGTCACCGTGGTGTGTAACTAGGTCGAGCGGTGAATCGCATAGACTATCAGGCGGCTCGGGGAAGAGGCTATTGGCTGTCCGTATTGTTACTGGCTGCAATTAGCGCCCTTGCCTTGTGGGCCGCCCACCAAATGGACAGCCATGGTCATGTGATAACCGGCATGAACAATCAGGTAGTGTGGGGGCTGCCCCATGTTTTCGCTGTTTTTCTGATCCTAAGTGCATCCGGGGCGCTTAACCCGGCGTCCTTATCGACGGTTTTTGGGCGCACCAGCTATACGCCGGTAGCGCGTCTGTCTGGTGTATTTGCGATCAGTCTGCTGGTGGGAGGCTTGGTCATATTGATACTGGATTTGGGGCGGCCAGATCGTCTCGACGTCGCACTCTCAACCTATAACTTCAGTTCGATTTTCACATGGAATGTGTTTGCCTACACCGGCTTTGTTGTTGTTGTTGCGATATATATGGGTTGCTTGATGCAACGACCACCTTACACGGGGTCCATTCTGTTTGGTCGTCTGACCTTCGTCTGGCGTATTATGTTGACCTGTGGCACTGGCGCTATATTCGGGTTTTTAGTTGGCCGGGAGGGTTACGATGCGGCTATTCTGGTGCCTCTCTTTGTAGCCATGTCGCTGTCTTTGGGTGCAGCGTGTTTTCTCATCGGACTCATCACTGTGTCTTGGTGGACGGCTGTGGCGTTGGAATGGCAGCTTGTACACAGGCTCGGGCGACTACTCGCAATTTTTATCACACTTGTTCTGTTGCTGGTCGCGGCCCATAACCTCACGGGTTACTATGCTGGACGGCAACGCGGGGTGGTGACATTTCTGCTGGCGACGGGTGGAATTTATCCGCTGATTTTCTGGGTTGGCCAGGTCGGCGTCGGTGCGTTAGTTCCATTGATAGTACTGTTGCGGCCACGCAATACCGCTGCGATTGTTGTTGCGGCGGGACTTGTAGTGCTCGGGGGCATTTGCCAGCTATACGTGCTGATTGTCGGCGTTCAAGCATATCCGCAGAACATCTTTCCTGGTTATGTTGTGTCCAGTAGCTTCTTTGACGGCGAGGTGGCCCGTTATGTTCCGAGTATCTGGGAATATTTGCTGGGGCTGGGCGGCGTTTCTATTGCTTTGCTGCTCTCTATAGTGATGCTTAGGGTGTTACCGCTCGTGCCACGCCCATCGTCGGCCGATGGGGCCTTCAGTATGTCCAGGTCTGGTATTTCTAGCCTCGACTAACGCGCTCGTGCGGCCATGACCAACCGTTTTCTGGTGTCGGCTGTCAGCAAGTCCGCAGGCAAAACTGCCGTCAGCGTCGGACTCGCTGCCGCCTTGACAGGGCGCGGCCTGCGCGTCGCCACCTTCAAAAAAGGACCGGATTACATTGATCCGATGTGGCTTAGTAAAGCGAGCCAGCGGCGCTGCTGGAACCTAGATTTCTTTACCATGGAACCAGAGGAAATTACGACATGTTTTAAAGGCGCCAGTCACGGTGCGGACGTTGCAATGGTCGAGGGCACTAAAGGGTTGCACGACGGTGTGAGTGTCGGTGGAGAAGACAGCAACGCGGCACTCGCGAAGTATCTCGATTTGCCGGTTATTCTTGTGCTGGATACCCGCGGTATGACCCGCGGTGTTGCACCGCTGATGCTAGGCACTACGCGGTTTGATCCTGAGATCCCGGTTGCAGGTGTCGTACTGAACTTCGTTGGTGGACAACGCCACGAGGGAAAACTGCGCGATGCACTGTCGCGCTACACCGACATACCCGTTGTGGGCGCAATTCCTCGCGATGCCGCGATGGTTATTCAAGAGCGTCACCTCGGCCTGACACCGGTTTCCGAACATGTTGCAGCCGGTCAACAGGTCAATCGACTTGCGGCAATGGTTGAAGAGTATCTCGACATCGCTGGGATATTGGAGTTGACGGCTTCGCCTGACGGTCCGGCGGACCCGGTAGTGACACGAGTGATCCCCCCATTAACAGACTCGCTCAAAATAGGAATCGCGCGCGATGAGGCCTTCGGTTTCTACTATCCAGACGATCTCACCGCATTCGCCCGGGCTGGTGTTGAGCTGGTGACAGTTGACCTTTTGCATGACAATCACCTGCCGGCGATCGATGGACTCTTCATCGGTGGTGGGTTTCCCGAATCATTTATTTCGATACTGGCAGCTAACCGGTCGATGCGCCAAGACGTTCACGACTTTGTTGAAAGCGGCGGTCCAACTTATGCTGAATGCGGTGGCCTGATGTACCTGTGTCGTTCTCTTCGCTGGTGCGACACATGCGGCGACATGGCAGGTGTAATTCCAGCTGATGTGGTGATCGGCGAGAGACCTGTCGGTCGTGGTTATGCCCGTTTTCAGCCAGGCGACGGCCACCCATGGCCTGGTGTCGAACCTCGTGAGTACGCGGCGCACGAATTTCACCACGCGCGTGTGGATGCTTTGCCCGAAAACATTTGCTGGGCATCACGTGTGACCCGGGGCTATGGTGTTGATGGAAAACACGATGGCATCGTTTACCGAAACCTGTTAGCGGGATTCCTTCACCAGCGCCACTTGGCGGCGAATCCGTGGGTCGATCGGTTCGTGTCCTTTGTGCGTAGCTGCGTTTGATTAGATCCTCTTGTGACGATGTGTCGTTGTCGGTATCGCTATGATTCCGGTTGTGTGTAACTAAACAGAACAACGCTGGCATAACCCCGTCGCGAAAGGTGTCATGTCGAAGTTTGCACATCTCGAACTGGAGCTTTTCTGGGAAAGTCTGACCGCAAGGCATCATGATGTATTCCATTTTCCGACAGTGGATCTGGACCAAGACCGTCTTGAGGAGTGTTTGACGGTTAAATTGCGCGGTGCGGTGAGCTGTGCCCGAGCACAGTTTGCGGCGGGCACATTAGTGCCGCCTCATCGGCAAGATAATGTGCTGGCGTGCACGTTGCCCCTGGCAAAGGCCAGCCTGCTGAGACGTGGACGCTACTACCCCCGTGCATGGTTTGGAGAGGCGTTGAGGCACGTTTCAGAGGATCAGAAATTCTGCCAAGTGATCGACCTGAGAAATCAGCATGTCATCGTCGACCTCAATCATCCACTCGCAAGTTTTCAGCTTGAATTGCGGGCACGGATGGTTCAGTCACCACCGGCACAGGTAGTTGTGCCGGTCGGCCGCGATCTGGTTGCGTGCCTCACGGACGGTGGCGCAGGTCGGCAAGCCGCTGGCGAAGTGGATTTCGGCCTGTCCGAAGATATGCCATTGGCCCGTTCAAATGTGTTGAACGATGCGCTCTTTTATGATTTCCCGCGATTGGTTTATCACTTGGACGCAACTGCCAGGGCCCAAGTCACAGCTTGCTACGACGGCCTACTTCAACCGGGATTTAAAGTTCTCGACCTCATGGCAAGTTGGGTTTCGCATCTGCCGAACAAGGACAATCTCAAAGTCGCAGGCCTGGGAATGAATAAGGAAGAACTCGACGCCAATCCTGTACTAGACCAGCGTCATGTTCATGACCTCAATCGAACGCTTTGTCTGCCGTTCGATGACCAGCAGTTTGACGTGGTCATCTGTACTGTTTCCGTCGAATATTTGACGTGGCCAGTGCAGATATTCCGCGAAGTCTGCCGAGTGCTCCGGCCAGGCGGAATATTTGTCAACACGTTTTCTGATCGTTGGTTTCCGCCCAAGGTAGTGGCGGTATGGACGGAACTGACCTCGTTTGAGCGCTTGGGCCTGGTCGCCAACTACTACCAACGGGCAGGTGGCTATGAACACCTGCGTACGCATTCCGTCCGAGGGCTACCACGGCCACGCGACGACGAATACGCGGCACAGTTACCATATTCAGACGCGATTTATGCTATCTGGGCACGGCGACAGAGTTAGCTGATATCGAAAACAGCGAGCGAGTACGCGTGATAAAGTGCCTACAGCGCCTGACATTAAAGGGTCGGGAGCGAATGTGCTAGCACGTTCAGCCACCGGGCCGAACCGACCAGCTGCTGACAGTGACTTTTGATGTCTAGCGAATTTTCGATCATAGATACGGATTCCATCCTCTCGCCGGGGTTGGTTATTTTCCGTCATGCCCTGCAGCACAATCTTGATGAAATGATCCGTCAGTCAGGCGGGGTCGGTCGGCTTCGCCCACATTGCAAAACCCATAAGATGGCAGCGGTGATTGCGTTGCAACTGGAACACGGCATCTTCAAGCACAAGTGTGCAACCTTTGCCGAGGCTGAAATGCTGGCAGTTTGCGGCGTTAACGATATCGTTCTTGCCTATCCGCTGGTGGGTCCAAATATCAACCGTGCGGTGGACTTCAAGGCTAATTTCCCATCGGTTCAACTTGGTGTAATTGCCGATCACCAGCATCCCATCGCTGTGTTGTCTCGGGCTATGCACCACGCAGGTTTGTCGATCGATGTACTGTTGGATCTGGATAGCGGGCAGCAACGCACGGGTATCGCGCCCGGGGACGGCGCTATAGCGCTGTACAGACAAATCAATGGCTTGCCCGGTCTCCAGCCCGGCGGCCTGCATCTTTACGATGGGCAGAATCACCAAACGGATTTCAACGAAAGAACCGACGCGGCCATGCAATGTTGGGCATTGGCAGATGCATTGCGCCGGCGTCTCGAACGACAGCACCTGTCGGTACCCAGAATCATCGCCGGTGGGACAGGAACCTTTCCTGTTTACTCGACGATTCAGGATGCAGTACTTGAGCTCAGTCCAGGAACCAATACGTTTTTTGACGCTGGTTATTCAGACTTATATCCTGATCTTGGTTACATTCCGGCGCTTCGGATTCTCACCCGCGTGATCAGTTGTCCAACCGACCAGACATTAACGCTTGACCTCGGTTATAAGGCATGTGCCTCGGACCCAGCTCTTTCAGAACGTCTGGTGTTTCCGGCCCTAACGGATCCGGAGGTTGTTCTGCAGAACGAAGAGCACTTGGTAGTTCGGACTGTCGATGCGTCTCACTACCAGCCCGGAGACGTATTGCTGGCAGTACCTGGACATGTCTGCCCGACCAGTGCGCTGCACCAGGCGGCCGTCGTGATTGATGAAGGACGAATCGTCGATAGGTGGCCGGTTTCTGCGCGCGATCGATGGCTTAGCGTTTGAATCAGCATGTTGGATTAACCTGTGAAACGTCAGTGATACAAACACTTGCCAACCGGCGGCGATACCTGGGGCTATTGTTGGTTGCACTTTTGTTGGTGACGTTGGCAAATCTGTTGGTGGGTCCAGTCTCGTTTATGCTGTGGTGGACAGAGCTAATTCTATTGCTGTTGCTCACAGGGCTGGTGTTGCCTCGCTTGGCCGATGCCGATGCGGGGGAAACACTCGCGAAAGTTCGCCGTTGGGCATCGGAGATTCGCCAGGGAGACTTTGGCGCACGGCTGGACTCCAGCCAGCCGCATGCAGGCCCAATGGTTGATGATATCAATCGCCTTGCTGAGTGGCTGGAGTCATTGGCTACTGATCAGGAGGTGCAGCTTCAACAGCAGGAGACCCGACTGGAGAGCCATTCGAATCGTCTGGCGCGTTTCGAAGATCGTACAGCGATGGCCAACGAATTGCATGATTCGCTCGCACAGAGTCTTGCCAGCCTCAAAATTCAAGTGAGAGTACTCGACGATACCTTGAGACAGGACAACGAAGCAGCTATCTGGAAGGAGATGGAAAGCATTCAAGCGGGCCTTGACGAAGCCAACGTTGAACTGCGGGAATTAATCACATACTTCCGTCTGCCAATGGATGGAAGTGGAGCGGTCTCTGCAATCGAAAAAACAATATCGCGCTTTCGCTTAACGAGCTCGGTTAAAGTCGTGCTTCAAAATCATTGGCCGGTTGTTGAGCTGTCGGGAGAAATGGAGCGACAAATTGTCCGGATCGTGCAAGAAGCGCTAGCCAATGTGCGCAAGCATTCTGATGCTGATATGGTGCGAGTGCTCCTGGACCACGATGAGAACACCCGGCGAGTGCTAATTGAGGACGATGGGGTGGGCATGAACCTGGATATTAATCCACCTGACAACCGCTTTGGTCTTGCCATCATGCGCGAGCGCGCTGTTGGCATTGGTGCAACACTCCAGATTGATAGTGAGCCCGGAGAAGGTACGCGTATCGTGCTAAATCTGCCTAATACAATGGCGTGAAGAATCCCATGCGAATCTGTAATGCGAATAATTCTGATCGATGATCACGCTCTTTTTCGAGTAGGTTTGCAAGGGCTTCTGGAACGACGGGGGATTGACGTGCTCGCGGCCGTTGGTGACCCCGAAGAGGGAATGCGTCTCGTTGTTTCAGAGGCGCCTGACTTGTTGTTGCTCGACCTTCGAATGCCACGGATGGATGGACTGTCCGTGCTACGCCGGATGTCCCGCGAAGCCGCTGACGTTCCAGTTGTCGTTCTAACCACGAGCGCCGACGAAGGCGATCTTGCCACCGCGTTGCAGGAGGGCGCACGTGGTTATCTTCTAAAAGACATGGAACCGGATGAATTAGTTGTTGCTCTAACAGACATCGTCAGCGGCAAGGTCACGGTCGCACCCGATCTTACGCCGGTGCTTGCTGAACTAGTCAAGCACAGCGGTCGTTCTGACGAGGACGATCACGCGCCCTTTGGAAGCCTGACACCCCGAGAACTGGAAATCTTAGGTCATCTGTCTAAGGGGCAAAGCAACAAAGCAATCGCGCAACGCCTCCAAATTACAGATGGCACAGTCAAACTCCATGTCAAGTCGATACTGCGAAAGCTGGGTGTGCGCTCGCGCGTGGAGGCCGCGGTAATGGCAGTTGAAAGTGGTTTGCGCGGTTCTGGTACGGACGACAATTCAGCAACGGACTAACAACGACCGCGCTGCTAAATATAGGATTTTCCCTCGTGCCGTTTGCGCCCGGCGCGATGGATGACCCGGCCCCGCACGGTTGATAAATCATCCAGCGTGATAACCGGATGGCCGTTTTCCAACGCATGCAGAGTCCACGATCCACCATGCCGCTTAAGCTGCCGCAGGATCACTTCATCGCGTTGCTGTGCAACAACAAAACAACCATCCTCCACGACGCCTGTAGGTTCGACCACAATAATACAGTCAGCCGGAAATTCCGGTTCCATACTTGAGCCCAGCACTTGTAGTGCAAATGATTCCGAACCGTTACAAGCGGTCATTGGCGTTGTCGACGAAAGTGCGTGTCGGTTTGATTGAGTTGCTTAACAAGCTGGCTAAGTCTAGAGGGGGTGGAGGCCGTCAGTATCTCTTCAATTGTTGGTTGCTGACAGGCTACGTCAGACTCTCGAATGCGTTTTTTAATTTCCAGCAACCTGGAACTTTCCATGCTGAATTCTCTCAAACCTAAGCCGAGCAACAGTCGAGTGTACTCAGTGTTACCTGCCATCTCCCCGCACATAGATACCGGGATTCCTGCATTTTGTCCGGCCCGAATAACCTGGTGTATCAAGCGCAAAACTGCAGGATGCAGAGGGTCATAAAGATAGTGTACTTCGTCGTCGATGCGGTCAATTGCCAAGGTGTACTGGATCAGATCGTTTGTACCAATCGATAGGAAGTCTAATTTTTGGGCAAACAGATCGGCGGCTATGGCTGCAGCGGGCACTTCGATCATGCCGCCGACGGGTACATTCGGTTGAAAGGCGACGTCATCGCGTTCAAGTTCGTGTTTGACTTCGTTGATGATTGCTAAAGCTTGATCGAGTTCTGACAGGTTTGACAGCATCGGGATCATGATACTGGCCTCGCCGGTCGCTGCCGCCCGTAGGATCGCCCGCAGTTGTGGTTTAAAAAGTTCTGGTTCGCTTAGACAAAGTCGAATAGCACGCAGACCGAGCGCGGGGTTGATGGTGTTCTGGCCGTCGCTGCGTCCGCCGTCGACCTGTTTGTCGGCGCCTAGATCCAGAGTGCGTATCGCCACTGGGCCCGGTGAGTGTGCGAGCACTTTACAGTACGCCAGGTGTTGTTCGGTTTCGTTTGGAGGCCGATCGGCATTCATAAATAAAAACTCGGTCCGATACAGGCCAACGCCGTCGGCACCAGCATCATTTAAAGTATCAACGTCTTCAGGTAATTCGATGTTGGCTAGCAGTCGAACTCTGCAACCATCGCGCGTCTGGGCCTTTTGGGAGCGAAGTGATTTTAGCGAAGTGTATTGTGCGAGAGCGGTATCACGCCGCTGTCGCATCTCTTCTAGAAGCATCTCTTCGGGCGCAACGAGGACAGTGTCGTTGGTACTGTCGACAACCAGCAGCTCATCGTTTTTTATGTAATCGATTGCACTGTGTAGCCCTACGACAGCTGGTACGTGTAGGCTACGCGCCAGAATGGCCGTGTGCGAGATAGGGCCGCCCAGCCGGGTTACAAACCCTGCCATATGACGATGACAAAGGGTTACCGTGTCCGCCGGTGTCAAGTCTTTGGCAACGATGATTTGATCGGCAAGGTCATCACCCAGTTGGCCGTCGACAGCGTTGGAGGTGCGTTGCAGTACATGCAACACCCGGTCGACGACCTGGTTAACATCATTTTTTTTACTCCGTAGATAAGGGTCTTCGATGCGGTCAAAGAACGATATGAGGGTGTCGGCATTTATTTTCAGCGCCCATTCAGCGTTCGTGCGCTGGTCTCGGATTGTGTCAATCGGTGCCGATGAGATGATCGGATCTTTGAGCATCAGTAAATGGACATCAATGAAGGCACCTGTCTCCGGTGGCGCATTGGCCGGTAGACTTTGCCGAATTTGTTTGAGAGTGGCTCGAGCCTCTTCCACTGCGCTGCGCAATCGATCGACCTCGGCCTCGACCTGTTTACCGGCCAGTAGATAGCGCGATACTCCGCGAGCAGGTTCGCCCAGTACAACTGCACGACCGATCCCAAGGTGTCGCCCAATGCCGGTCCCGAAGAGAGATAACATCACTCGTCCTCGTCGAAGCGATTTGCGAACAAAGCGACGATGGCCTCCATCGCAGGTTCTGCATCTGCGCCACAAATCTGGAGTTTGATGACGCTGCCTTGGGCAGCAGCAAGCATCATCAGGCCCATAATGCTTTTGCCATCAACCATTTTTCCGTTGGCATGGACTTCGACCGAGCTAGCGAAGCTGGCAGCAGTTTTAACGAGCTTGGCAGAGGCTCGGGCATGTAACCCAAGCCGATTGATTACTTCAACTTGGCGCTCGAGCTTTTTCACAGAATTTGCCTTACCTTCGTCTTGGTCCCCATAAATTAGACGTCTGAGGGGAATGTCCGTGGTGTGTACCGTCCTCAGCCAAGCATGTTGAATAAGGCCTCACGCCCTTGTGCCGCGTAAAATTCACTTCTTCTTGAGGAGTCGTTACTGAGCTGCGCGAGTGCAGCAAGTATCTTGAGGTGATCTTGCGTTGCGTCTGCCGGCACGATCAAGGCAAGCACTAGCGACACCGGTTCTCCATCAATCGCGTCGAAGGGTAGAGGTTTTGTTAGGCGTAGCACAGCCGCTGTCGGTGAGCCCAGACCATTGAGGCGAGCATGTGGAATCGCGATACCGTTACCGATACCGGTACTGCCCAAATGTTCGCGTTCTACGAGCAATTGAAAGACGGTGTCCTTATTAAGAGAAGGGTTACCGCGCGTCAGCAGTGTCGCGATTTCCTCCATTAACCGTTTCTTGCTGGACACATGGATATCGACCGCGACTCGCTCTGGTACCAGCAGACCACGTAGCACGCCGCCGGCGTCATCGGTACCCGTAAGGGTGGGGCGGAGTTGCGTTGACAAGGGAATCTCTCCAGGTCCGAAGTGCAATATGCTGAGCGAAAGCGGACCGATAAAGACTGCGCGACAACAACCAAACCCGGTATCAGGTCTGACGCCGTCCAGTTGCGGCGGGAATCCGCAATGCAGTGCGATATTTGGTTACTGTGCGGCGGGCGATCTGGACACCCTCCGATTTTAAAACCCGAGCGATCTCACCGTCGCTGAGGCGCGCCTTTGGTTGCTCATATTGTATCATTTTGAGGATACGGTCCTTGATGGCCGCCGATGCAATGCTGTTACCGCCTTCAACGACCAGGTAGCCTGAAAATAAGCGTTTTAATGGCAACATGGCGCGCGGAGTGAGAATCGTCTTTTCGCTGATTGCCCGAGATACGGTCGATGTGTGAACCCCTAAGGTAACGGCGATATCATGTAACGTCAGTGCTTTGAGCGATGCAGTCCAGTCCTCGAGGTAGTCAGATTGATAGGTAACGATGGCTTGTCCGACCGCCAGCATTGTTTGGTGGCGTAAGGCGATATTTTGTAGCCACCAGCGAGCGTCTCGGAACTGCTGCCGCAGGAATCGCTGCGCTGCAGGGGGTAGTGGCGCAGGAAAGTCATTCCAATAATCCTCGTTGAGATATAAGCGGTGCTCGTTAGCTGGGTGGAGGCGTACCTGCCAGACTCCAGCATGCCGTTTGGCGATCAGGTCTGGTGGGCCACTGTGCGCCGCGAGGTTCGGCGCGGATTCTCCGGGTCGTGGGTTAAGCGTGCGAATCAGTTTTAGGGCAAGTTGCAGATTATTCTCCGATACGCCGGCCGCATCACTCAGTTGAGCATAGTGACGCGCAGCCATCAACTCGAGATGTTCATCGACGATCAAGCGTGCAGTGGCCAGCCCCGGGTGAGAGCTAGGTGCCAGTGTGTCCAACTGCAAGAGCAAGCATTCTCTTAAATCTCGGGCTCCCACTCCGGTGGGTTCGAGGCTTTGTACCAACCGCAGGCAATGTTCCAATTTTTCATCTGTCAAACCTTCCCCGAGAGCGACTATCTGGCGAAGTTCGTCGAAAGAGACATCGAGATAGCCGTTCTCGTCCAAACAGTCGATGATCACATCGGCAATCATGCGGTTGTGCCCAACCGGGTGGTGCATCACCAGTTGACGCTTCAATCTGTCACTGAGGGATTCTTCAGCTGCGATCAGCTCGATCGAACGAAGCGGAACGGTCGATGTCGAAGCCCCACTGTTAGTGGACTCGTTGTGTTGTTCGAGAAAGGGATTGCTCTCTACTGCGAGAGCTAATTCTGCATGCAGCGCCAGTGACGCACACTGCAACACCCGCAGAGATTGCTGTAACTGTGCCGTGGGACGCAGGCGTTGTGTCTGTTTTAATGCTAACTGCTGTTTCATTCGCGAGGTGTAACTAGCCCATCGGCTCAAGCAACCAGTTTTAAAGGCGAAATTCACTACCAAGATATCTGGCACGTACTTCGGAGTGAGCGAGTATCTCCTCGGGTTTGCCGGCTGCAAGTATGCGGCCGTCCGCTACAATGTAGGCGCGATCACAAATTGCCAGCGCTTCGCGGACATTATGATCCGTGATCAGAACTCCGATGTCTGCCGCACGCAGCTGTGTTACAGAATTTCGAATGTCACCTATCGAGATCGGGTCAATCCCGGCAAATGGCTCGTCGAGTAACATAATAGAAGGTTTGAGCACGACGGCTCTCGCAATTTCTACTCGACGACGTTCGCCACCTGACAGTGTCATACCTTTACTGTTGCGTTTGTGCTCAATATCAAAGTCAACCATGATCTTTTGGGCACGGTCGTGACGTTCTTTTCGTGATATTTGTGGTAGCGCTTCGAGAACGGCGAGTAGATTTTCTTCCACCGTTAGTCGGCGAAATATGGAAGGTTCCTGCGGTAGATAGCCGATGCCGAGGCGAGCCCGCAGATGTATCGGTAAGTGGGTAATGTTTTCGCCGTTGAGTACGATCGATCCTTCGTCGGGGCGGATCAGGCCACAGATGAGATCGAAGCACGTTGTTTTACCGGCACCATTGGGACCCAGTAGGCCAACTATTTCCCCGCCACTGACGGAGATATTGACGTGGTTAACTACAGTCAGTTTCTTGAAACGTTTGACTAGCCCGGCGGTTTTGAGTGTCGCCAAATTCCTTTGCTCCGCTTTTCCGTGTGATACTAGGCGCACACACGACTGCACAGCGGCAGCCTGCAAATGCATGCGATCTTTAGTCTACGCTGTAAGCCAATACTGTCGGTGATGTGATTGCATCATTGCGTCTTCGATAAGGTCTGAATATGGTCTGCCGGTATCCACGCTGAAATGGTTTCCGGTAATTCGATCGCTTTCCACTCGCCGCTTTCACCGGCCATGACGACAATATCCCCGCGGTTGAGAAATCCCACGATGGCCGATGCCGAGTCGGTATTCGGGCGCGTTCGTACTCGAACATCATCAGCCCGAACCTGAAGTTGGCCGTCTTTTTGTTCCAGGAACTTGCCATAGACCCAAAGGCGAACGACACCAACCGGGGGAAAGATTCGTAGCCAATCTTGGATCTGTGAGTGCACAGTGATAGGAGAATTCGGTGGAAGGATGCCGATTTCTGGCGCGTCATCTTCTCGTTTTGCAAAAATACTGGTGTTAGCGTCAATGCTGTAGATCTGAATGGGGGGCGTGTCGGTGGAATTCTGGGACTGTTTGTTGAGTGAGTCCGGACGTACGACGATACGCGCGCGCGAGCCAGTGCCATCGACGGAGGTGGAATGGGAGGTGCTGTCATGGCTCGGGCCTTCGGGTAACCGGATGGTCTCTGTGGTACCGCGTACCGTTAACTTCCCTGAACGCATGTTATAGACGATGGTTTTGCCCGATACCGTGTCGCGGTCCTGGCGTAGGCTGGCTTCACCATGAAACGTCACCAATTGATTGGCGTCATCAAGTTCGATGGTCCGAGCCTCACCCACGACGTCGTGGGATTTGCCTATCGGGCGCTGACGAAAAACTGCCGGTTTTCCTGTCGCCACAGCTACCGTCAGTATTTCCTCGGCGAAGGTCATGTTGATCTGATCGGCGAGGATGCGCAGGGTACAGTGTTTGACAGATACATCTCCGCGATAGAGTCGTTGGCCCGAAGTGAGGTCATGTTCAACCTCATTGGCACGAATAACGGCGGGCTGATCGCAGTTCTCGGACTGAGCCCAGGCTGTGACGCATAATGCCATCGTGCTCGTCGTCAACCATGCCAACGTGCGATAAATACGCATGCGCTGATTCAGACGGTTTTTATTAGTGATCAAACCCGGTTAGCTTTTGTCGCGCGGAGCAAGTCGTATCGTGAATCGTTCAGCATTGGTTACGTTGGCGGGCCGTTTATGGCCTTTTTCCTGACTGACCCGCACATCACCAATAAGAATTAACTCGCTACCGTCAGGTGCGATCTCACCGCGCTTAGCCACCGTATGACGGTTTCCATACTGCGTGTTGAACTGGGTCAGTTGCGGGTTTTCCAGTATAGCCGGACCGTGTTCGGTTCTGCGTTCTTGTCGATCCGCGGTGAGTAGAAATCTAATGCCATCTTGTTCACGCCCGTTGATACGCACGCCCTCAATATAGTAGTCAGGGCCTGCAAGGTCGTTATCCGCCTTCGCCGCGTTAGATTGGGAGAGAACATCCCATTGCAACCAAAGGCTCAACCCCACCAGAGCAAGTATCGTCAGCGCGAGAATTGTCCGTTCCGCGTATTGCATTGAGGCTCAGAAAATTCCGGCCCGGATCAAGTCCAGAATGTTCAAAGCGCCTGTCGGCACATGATCGCTGTTGACGACGAACAAACCATTGATCGAATGCTCACGCATTTTGCCGACCACTTCAGCCGCCAGAACATCTGCGCAAGTGGTTCGCGGGTCCGGTGTCATCACGTCATCGATCGTGCAGTTGTAGAAGTCTACCGACCGGTTGAGTGCTCGGCGTAGATCACCGTCGGTGAAGATGCCTTCAAGTTTTCCACTGTCCCGGTCGACAACCCCGGTCATGCCGAGCCCCTTACTGGACATCTCGAGTAGTGCTTCGGGCAATGCGGTACCACGCGTCACCAGCGGCATTAAATCCCCGCAATGCATGATGTCGCGAACATAAACCAGTGAGCGTCGCCCGAGTGTGCCACCGGGATGATTGCGTCCGAATTCCTCAACGCTGAAGCCCCGTTTTTTCAAAATCGCGACTGCGAGTGCATCACCAAGAGCTAGCGCAGCAGTGGTGCTGGTTGTCGGGGTCAAATTGAGCGGACACGCTTCTTGTTCCACGCTGACATCGACGCATATATCGGCTGCTTTTCCTATAGTGGAGCGGCACGAGCCGGTCAACGCAATTATCTGGGCACCGATACGCCGGATCATGGGTACTATGGTCAAGATTTCGGGCGTTTCTCCTTAACTTGATACTATCAACACAACGTCGTCTGACATGATCATGCCGAGATCGCCAT
>CAZAHE010000001.1:121550-122749 GCA_964484965.1 uncultured Acidiferrobacteraceae bacterium
CTCACCCGGGTGGACGAAAAATGCCGGCGTACCGGTACTGGCTAAAGTTGCGGCAATCTTGCTGCCGATGTGGCCCGATTTACCCATGCCGACTGCCACAATTCGGCCCGTGCACGACATCAGTATTTGGCAGGCAAGATCGAAAGTGTGATCGAGGCGCTGAGCCAGTCGATCTAGAGCATCACGCTCTAAGGTGATGACGGCACGTCCTTCGGGAAGGAAATCAGTCGGTTCCATCGTGATTAAAGGGGTATGCAGTATTTGACCTGGACCAATGGTTATTCTAAAGGAAGCGACGACAATGAATCGGCTGTCAATTTGGGCACGATCTATGGGGCGCCAGCAGGTGCCTGGCGACTACTACGGGGAGAGACACTGGTCGCCCTGCCGACCACGATCTACAATCCCGCAGTGTGGCAGAACAGTAGGATGGGGCGCTACTCCTTCGCCCTCAAGCGGATAGAACAGTTTTGAACCGATCACAGCACCTTACTGATGTCGACCCACTGGTCTCAGTCAACAGTATGACCTTCTCGTATTCCGATGCACCGTTGTATGAGGGACTCGGGCTCAGTATTCCGCGCGGTGCGGTAACCGTGATTATGGGCCCGAGCGGCTGCGGTAAGTCGACTCTGCTTGCTTTGATCGGGGGGCGCCTATCCGCACGGCGTGGAACTATCATGGTTGACGGCGTCGAGGTCGGCGCTCTATCCAAACCGGCGCTGTACAGTCTGCGCCGGCGCATGGGCATGCTGTTCCAGTTTAACGCGCTGTTGTCCGAACTCAATGTGTTTGAAAACGTCGCATTTCCGGTGCGGGAACACACCAACTTGCCTGAGACCCTATTGCAGCAGCTGGTCAAGATGAAACTCGAGATGGTTGGCTTGCGGGGTGCCTCACATCTAATGCCGTCTGAATTATCTGGTGGAATGGCCCGACGAGTGGCACTGGCGCGGGCAATTGCACTCGATCCTTTATTGGTAATGTACGACGAACCGTTCACGGGGTTGGATCCGATCTCCAAGGGCGTAATCGTCCAACTGATCCGCCAATTGAATGATGCGTTGGGTATGTCATCGATTGTTGTAACCCAAGATGTTGCGGAAGGTCTATCGATTGCTGATTACGTATTTGTATTTGCCGGTGGTGAAATCATAGTGCAGGGAACGCCACAGGAAGTGAATGCCAGCACACAGCCC
>CAZAHE010000002.1:0-82848 GCA_964484965.1 uncultured Acidiferrobacteraceae bacterium
TTACCACCGCACCAACGCCCGACCAACGACCTGAGCGAAGCCATCGATCTGCTTTCGGTGCGCGCAAAGCCATCACACGCCGAACGCGCTCGACGAAGCACTGCGCTGTACGCGCGATGGCAGCGCGAGAACGACCATGTTCAACCTGTGTGAGCATGGTTACTTCGACATGCAGGCTCAAAGCGACTTCTCCAACGACAAGTGAGAGGTGGCCATGGAACTTCCACCGGGCTACCGTCTGCTGACTGACTGGAAGCCTGCCAGCGGCCAATCGGCCACCGTCTGGGCTACCGCCTCGAAAGGTCTTTAATTGGCGCTTTTGAGAGTGCTGATTTAGACTTACCCCTGTCGCTAGGCGTTGCACAGACACACACTCGGGAGACGTGAATTATGAAGTTATATATGCTCGATATACTTTTCCGCTGGGGCCACATTGTTTTCGGCGTGGCGTGGATCGGTCTGCTGTATTACTTCAACTTCGTACAGACCGAATACATCAAGGAAGCCGATGACAGTGCCAAAGGCGACGTGATGCAGAAACTCGCGCCCCGCGCGCTGTGGTGGTTCCGCTGGGCCGCAATGTTCACCTTTCTCACTGGCCTGGTACTGGTCGGATGGCTTATCAACGCGTTCCCTACAAAAGTGACCGTCGGCATCACCCTTGGTGCATTGATGGGCACGCTGATGATGCTCAACGTGTGGCTGATCATCTGGCCCAATCAACGTATCGTGATCGGTCTGGACGAAGGCGACAAGGCCAAAGCCGCACCCAAAGCCGCACTCGCGTCGCGCACAAACACTTTGTTATCACTGCCGATGCTTTACTTCATGGTCGCATCTGCACACGGAACTACAGCAACCAATGGAGGTTCTTATTATGTTGCTGAAGGCACCGGTGCCACGAGCCTAGCGGCTCTCGTCATCGGGCTTGCGATCATCATCATCATCGAGGCCAACGCGATCTGGGGCAAGATGGGCAAAGTCATTCAGTCAGTCAGGGCTGTGATTACTTCGAGCATCGTTCTGACATTCATCATGGCAGGGGTCGCCCAGTACAGCCTGCAATGGTTGTAATAGATTTAACCATCGTCATGGCGGGCGTTGCCCGTTATGGTCTGAAAACCATACGTCTTATGAAGGTGTGATCGGAAAAAATCACCCGGCAAGAAAAAAAGGGCGCCAAGAGGGCGCCCTTTTTTATTGCCTGACCCGCCAACAGCGGCGAAAAAACCAGCTGAAGGACGACCAGACGTGCGCCACCTCGGGTAATACACGCCAGTCGACACGACTGTCGCCGTGGGTCAGGAATCGCGTGACACACAGGCGGTGGCTGACGCCCCGAACAGCAAGAAGCTGTGCGAGCCGTCGCGACTGACCGACGGGAATCACCCGGTCACTGCGACCGTGCAGCAGAAATACCGGCAAGTCAGGCGGTAGCGACGCGACCGGCGGCACGTAATCGCGCCAGGCGCCATCCAGAGCTGCCTTGATGAGCCCGCGTGTTGCGACCCGAGCATCGGGGTCTTGCAAAAGATGGAGTAAATGGCTTTGATCCGGATCGCTCGGGCTAAGAACGGATTCGAACGACCAGCGGCTTGGTTCTTCGATAGAACGCGCTATACAGCGTTCTATCGCGTGGATAAACCCGGGAGAAGGTTGTCCGAACTCGGTGTAATAACTGCGCAGTAACAGCAAATGCCCGTATGGATCGGCGCGCTTGGCGGTGCATAGAAAATCGCACACCTTGTCGACATCGGCATAGGCCCCGATCAGTCCCACGGCGTTCAACTGTTGGGACAGCCCCGGCGAGGCGGCTGCGCGCAGGACGAAATTGCCCGAAAACGAGACCGCCATCATAGAAAAACGCCCACTGGGAACAAGTTCGCGATCACCGGCAATTGCCTCCAGCATATTTTGGACCTGGCGCGGCTGGTCCCCTTTAATCCACAACCGGCGAAGACTTGCTACCGCCGGAATGACGGCCCTGAAGCCGGCTGTTGCCAGAGCCGCTGCGAATCGCTCAACACGTGGGTCTCGGTGCCCCAGAGAATTCAAGCCGTGAATAAAAACAACGGTGCCTGTGGGTTTGGCCTGCGCTTGGTAGACGTCGATCTCGCTACCATGGCGTAGCAAAGACCGGCGCGCGAGCGAAGGCGTTAAAGCCCCCTGAATCCGTAGCAGAAAACGGGCAGCCGCGGCAGGTGCATAACGAATAGCCACGGTAGCGAGTTCTCCTCCAGCGCCGGCTAAATCAGCTCGGGGGAGATGTTACGCCACGACCGAGCGGACGTTGCAGGATGAGGGAATCCAGCCATCGATCGAATTTGTGCCCAACACCCACCAGTACACCCACCCGTCTGAAGCCAGCTTTTTGGTGTAAGGCGACCGATCCTTGGTGAACCAGCGGATCGCCAACAATCGCGATCATCTGCCGTGCTCCCCACAGATTGCATTCACTGACGAGGGTTTTCAGCAAGTACGACCCTACCCCCCGCCGGCGCGCCCAGCGCGCAACATAAACGGAATCTTCGAGTGTGTGGCAATAAGCCTGCCGGGTGCGGTACGGCGCGGCATAAGCGTAACCAGCGATGCGCCCGTCACACTCGGCCACAACATAAGGCAGCCCCATCTCGGTTACTGCCAGCCAGCGCGCTTGAATCACTGCAAGAGACGGCGCCTCGATCTCAAACGAAGCGGTTTGCTGGCGGACCTCGGTCGCATAAATCTCCTGCACAACAACTAGATCTGCCGCCGTTGCAGGTCGGATACCAGGCGTAGCCATAGTGTCATCTTACGGCAGCGACACGAAATTTTCTCACGCCACCTTGAACCAAGGCCGGCCCCGAGACCGACCTCCGGTATCAGCGCACGGCGTGAGGCAAATCGTTTCTCATTCAGCGCCCACCATCTTGCCAAGCAGTGGCGCGATAACGAGGCTGACAATCGCCATTACATTGATCAGGATATTCATCGACGGTCCCGAGGTGTCCTTGAACGGGTCACCCACTGTGTCACCCACGACCACCGCCTTGTGGACATCTGAACCTTTGCCGCCCAGGTTGCCCTTCTCAACATACTTCTTAGCATTGTCCCAAGCGCCGCCCGCATTGGCCATGGTCAGCGCGAGCAGCACACAACCGAGCAATGCGCCCCCCAGCATCCCGCCGAGCGCCGCTGGGCCGAGACCAAAACCGACTATCACGGGAGCCGCAACTGCCAATATACCCGGGGGAATCATCCGCTTCAGCGCTGCTGTTGTTGCGATGTCCACACAGCGGGTGGTGTCCGGTTCCGCGTTACCCTCAAGCAAGCCGGGAATCTCACGAAACTGACGTCGAATCTCGTGAATCATCTCGAACGCGGCATCACCCACCGCAGTCATGGTCATGCTGCTGACCAGAAAAGGAAAAATGCCGCCCAAAAACATGCCCGCGAGGACGATGGGATCGTTGATTTGGAGAACAAATTCAACATTGTTTGCAGCTGCCTTCGTCGACACTGTCTCAATGTAGGCGGAAATTATCGCGAGTGCCGCCAGCGCGGCAGCCCCAATGGCGAAACCTTTCCCGATAGCAGCGGTGGTATTACCCAGTTCATCCAAGGTATCGGTAATCTCCCTCACCTCCTCGCCAAGCCCGGCCATTTCGGCAATACCACCGGCATTGTCCGCAACCGGACCATAAGCATCGATGGCCATCGTGATACCGACCGTTGCCAACATACCCACAGCCGCAATCCCTACGCCATAAAGACCGGCGAGTTCGCTGGAGATCAAGATGATTGCGCCCAGCACCAGCACTGGGACAGTCACTGATTGCATGCCTATGGCGAGACCGCTGATCATCACCGTTGCTGGCCCGGTCTCGCCGCTAGCAGCAATCTTACGCACCGGCTTGCCACCGGTGTAATACTCCGTGACGAGCCCGATCACGATACCTCCGACCGCGCCAACCAACACAGCAAGCCAAATACGCAGGTTGAGCTCAACCAAGTGAATCAAAGCCAGCGAAGCCACGATAAATATGATCGTCGCTCCGATGGTACCGATACGAAGAGCCACATCGGGCGATCTGCCCGCCGCCGCACCCACCATCTGGATACCAATCAGCGAACAGACAATGCCGACCGATGCAAGGGCCAGCGGCAGGAACATCAGGTGGTTTTGATTTCCCCCGGCCAGATTATTGATCAGATCAGGGGACAGCGTTGCGGCAATTGCAATGGTAGCGATCATCGACCCGCAGTAAGACTCAAAGATATCCGACCCCATGCCCGCCACATCACCGACGTTGTCACCGACGTTGTCGGCGATCACGCCAGGATTCCTTGGGTCGTCTTCCGGTATACCGGCTTCGACTTTGCCGACGAGGTCAGCGCCAACGTCGGCACTTTTAGTGAAGATGCCGCCACCGACGCGCGAAAAGAGTGCCACGGAAGAAGCGCCCCTACCGAAGCAATGAATAACGTGGGATGTTTCTGGGACACCACCGAAAAAGTAATAAAGCACGCCCAGCCCAAGCAGTCCCATGGCAGCGATGGTTAAGCCCATTATTGAGCCACCGAAAAAGGAGACCTTGAGTGCAGCCGCAGCACCGGTTGACTGGGCTGCTGTCGTAGTTCGCACATTCGCACGAGTGGCGGTAAACATACCGATGTAGCCAGCTGCCGCCGAACACCCTGCGCCGACCAGAAACGAGACGGCAGTTTTCCAACCGAGATCCGAGATGAAGATCAGTACCGCGACCACGATCACAAAAATACTCAGATAGGCGTACTCGCGGCGAATAAAAACCAATGCTCCTCGGTGAATCAGGTCAGCGATTGCTACAACCTTTCCACTCCCCTCGGGATACTTGAGCACGGCACGATAAATACCCAGCGCGGCGATCAGGCCTAGTACACCCAGCACCACGGGGATCAGCGCAACGGAAGTCGATTCCATTAAAATTCCTTGACTATTGAACAGAGAAAGCGCCGGCTGTGCGCCGACAAGCCGGCGCGATACTACCACACCACTGCGCCCTGAATACTGGAGAGCTCCATGGCCTCTAAATCGAGCGGCCTGTTTGCGACCAGTAGGACCTCGCGATTTCGAGCCACACCAACCAGTCACCAAACCAGTCGTCAATATTGGCATGCGGTACCCAGCCAAGTGCATCTCGCAAACGCTCGGTAACCATCGGCTGGCGCTCTGGCGCGCCATGCTGACTGATGTTTGCGCTGTTACTCTCGTCAGCTACCTGCCATGAAAATCCGGAATAGTGTTCAGCCAGGCGAGCGCACCAGTCGGCACTGCTCGACACCTCACCACAACTGATGTTGTATACCTCGTGGGCGAGCGTTGGCCGCGCCATTAAAGCGACAAGCGCGCGCGCCAGTTCCCGGGAGTAGGTCCAGTCCCGCCGATCACGAAACATCAGGACCCCATGGCGGCGTTGCAGCGCCAACCAAGTCGCCTGTAGCTGCGGCGTCAACAAATCACGCACTCCTGAATCGACCTCCCAAGGGCCGAAAACCGGGCTCAGCCGTACGTTGATCAGTTGCATCGACCAGAGCGCCGCCAAGCGGCGCACAATCCGCTCCGAGGTCGCCTTGGTCACTGGATACAGCCCCACCGGGTCAAGCACCATGTCCTCATCCAAAGGAGCATCACTGTGGGCGCGCTCACCATAAGCCGCTCCAGAACTGAGGTTGATGACACGTTCCAACTCAGCGTCACGGGCGGCTTCGAGGGTGCTAGTCATGCCAACCAGGTTGGTTTCAATGATCTGCCGGGGGCTGCGTGCCTCACGTTGCGGATCCGCCGTCACGGCAGCACCAAAAAAAAGGTGCGACACCCGCTCGCGTTCGAGACACGCACGCAACCCCTTCGTGTCCAACACGTCACCGGTTTTTTCCACCAAGCGTCCCGGCAGATGGCTGAGGTACCGACGCGCGACGGCGGGTAACGGTCGCCGGTCAAACAACACCGTTGTCTTGCCCTCCGTCAGCAGCCTTTCGGCAATGTTCAATCCGATAAACCCGGTCCCACCAATCACCATCGTCACCATTGGATCAAATCTCCTGAAAACCTCAAGCCCCGTCCCTCAGACACCCTTTTTGCGCCGCGCCCGTGGGTGCGCGCCATCATAGACACGAGCGAGTTGCTGGAAGTCCAAATGCGTATAAATCTGTGTCGTCGAAAGATCGGCATGGCCCAATAATTCCTGCACCGCCCGCAGATCACTGCTCGATTCCAGCACATGGCTGGCAAAGGAGTGTCGCAACATGTGTGGGTGCACTTGCCGGCCAAGCCCTTGACGCCTGGCCCACATGGCGACACGCTGCTGGATGGCACGGGTGCCGAGACGCGTCCCTCGTCGGTTGACGAACAGTGCCGCCTCGTTCTCCAGCGCCAGTTCCTGCCTGGCGCCCAGCCACACTTGCAGCGCCTCGGCAGCATAACCACCGACCGGCACAACACGCGTCTTCGCGCCCTTGCCAGTAACCCGCACCAGCCGATCAGCAAGATCCACCTCGGACAGGTTCAGCGCAGCCAGTTCAGCCAGGCGAAGACCCGAGGAATAGAACAGCTCTAGTATGGCTCGATCGCGGTGTTCGAGGTTGCTTTGCGGCTCGATTGCAACCAGCTGATTGATCTCTTCAATGCTGAGTGTCGGAGGCAATTTGTGGTCAGCGCGCGGCGCGGTTACCGCCTGGCTATTGCCCACATCACGGGCACTCAGAAATGGATTAACGGCGACTTTTGCTTCACGCAGAAGGTACTTGTAAAACGTCCGTACTGCAGACAAAGCCCGCTGTATCGAGCGGCTCGACAAACCTGCCTGATGCAATCGAGCAGGAAACATTCGAGCCTGTGCGATGCCCAGCTCGCGAAGCGTTTGAATTTCGCGCCCCGACAGGAAGACAGCAAATTTCTCAAGATCTCGTCTATAGGACGAGATGGTGTGTGCCGATAGGCGGCGCTCATCTCGCAAATGGTCGAGGAACGTATTGATGTCGCGATTAACCTCTTCTGCGATATCCATTTTTTATCCAATGCCCAAGCGCCAGCACGTCGCGCTCACCATGGTGCCGACAAGATCAAGAAACACGGTGTCGATTCCTGGCTGGTAACGATCTGGTTCAGCAGCACCCAGCATGATCATTCCCATCAGTTCGCCACCACGATTGTTGACAGGGACCACGGCATACGAACCGACTTCGTCGGTTGAGTCGTCCAACAACAGTCGACTGGACTGCTCGGGCAGAGGACCGTCACACAGGCTGCCAGCAGCGGCCAATCGTTCTTCTAACCAAACAAGCCCATCGACTGTACTCGAAAGCATAGCCATACCCTCGATCACCTCGACCCGACCAGCAATGAATTTGAGACTGACATAACTAAGATCGAAAGCTCCTGCTAGCTGGCGCGGCACCTCTTCGCACAGAGCCGAAATCTGTGTCAGCGCCGACAAACTGACAATAAAACGCATTAAGCGATTCTGGCGTGCTTCGTTGTCATTCGCCATGCGCACCAATTGCTCGAGATGTGCTTTGTGCGCGGCTTGTTGCTCGCGCAAGACTTCGACCTGGCGTTCAATCAGCGACACGGTCTTTCCATTGCTGGAACGAGGCAGCAACAGATCAGCCAGGAGCTTGGTATGTGTTAGGAAAAAATCCGGGTGTCGGCGCAGAAAGTCTGCAACGGCCGCCGCTTCTTGCATTCCGCTGCAGTCGCCGTGGCTGGTCGTGGAACTCATATTTGTGTCGGCTCTATTTGCCCCTGATAAACCGTTGTCACAGGACCGTCTAAAAAAACCGCTCCGCTTCCCGACCATCTGACTGTTGCAATACCCCCTGGCAGTTCGACGGCAACGCAGTCGTCCACCAAGCCCAAACGGTGCGCTGTCACCATTGCAGCGCAGGCACCGCTGCCACATGCCAACGTCTCGCCGACGCCTCGTTCCCACACTCTGAGTGCAAGTCGATCACGAGCGAGTGGGAGCAGAAATTCCACGTTGGTGCCCTCAGGAAATCGGTGGTGGTTCTCTATTGCCGGCCCCCATTGTGACAACGGCACTTTATCGAGGTTTTCCACGAGTATCACGGCATGTGGATTACCGACCGAAACAACCGAAAAAGTCACGCGTTCGCCATCGACCTCAATCGAGTGCAGCGATTCATCATGCTCGGCTTGAAACGGCACCGCTGCCAACGTGAAATCTGGCTCGGCTGTCTTTAGTTGCACCTGTTGCTCGGTTCGAACTTCAAGTTCGAGCCTTGTCGTCGCCGTGCTGATAAGCAGCTGGCGGCTACTGGTTAGCTGCTGTTGCACAACCCAAACTCCGAGGCATCGCGCCCCGTTACCGCACTGCCCTACCTCGCCGCCGTCGGCATTGAAGACTCGCATATGAAAATCTGTCCCGTCGCGACCTCGTTCGGCTACGATCACCTGATCACAACCGATCCCTCTATGGCGATCCGCCAGGCCCTTGATCTGGGCCGACGTGAGATCGACAACATGACGCACGCCATCGAGCATTACGAAGTCATTACCCAGCGCATGCATCTTGGTAAATTCAAGCATGGTCACCCGACCATCATGGGAAGCGGATAAGACAAAGGGTGCGCAAGCGAGTGGCGATTATATCGTGTACTGCGGCGGCAGATTGGAAGTCAAAATAAGGTGCTAAACATTCAATCAATCTGTCTGACGCCGGCGCGTCGGGCCAGTCCGGGCCAGTCGTAATCGACATCGCCAAAGGCGATAAACCATGGATTAAGCAGATCTGTCTTGTTGTAGCGAAGGGCATTGCCGTCAAGATCAACAATGCCCCCGCCTGCCTCGCTCAACACGGAATGCGCAGCAGCCGTGTCCCACTCGGAAGTCGGGCCTAGACGCGGATAGACATTCGCCTGTCCCTCAGCAACAAGGCATACCTTAAGCGCACTGCCCATATTGACAACATCCACTGGCGCCCCGCTTTCCAAAGCGAGTGCGTCGCGAAACGCTACGACAGGCGCACCAGAATGTGATCGGCTTGCCACCATGCGCACTTGTGCGCCGTCATATCTACAGCTTGAGATCTGCTCTGCAGGTGCATCGCCAACGGCCCGGTAAGCCCCTGCCCCTCGACTACCGAAATGGGTCAAGCTCTGGACCGGCGTGTGTACGACTCCGAGTACCGGGCGAGTACCCTCAATCAGGGCAATATTGACCGTGAACTCACCATTGCGCTTGATGAACTCCTTTGTGCCGTCTAGTGGATCGATCAGCCAAAAATGGGACCACTGCTGTCGCTCTGACACAGACACATGCGGTGCTTCCTCTGACAGCAACGGAATTTCCGGCGTCATGGCACTGAGTTCGGCACAGATCAATTCGTGGGCCCGAACATCAGCGGTCGTGACCGGAGAACCATCATCTTTGTGATCTATTTGGTAACGCTCATCATAAATCTTCAGTATTTCTTGCCCAGCTGAAACCGCAATCCTGACCACCTCCTCGACCATTGAAGATAATTTCAGCGGCTCAACCGACATGGTTCTCAACCAAGTACGTCGCCAGCAGGCAACGTGCGTCTGTAAAGTCCTCGCGCGCCCTAAGCATGGCGAAATCGCCGATCGAGTAATCCAGCGTCTCTAGTACCTCGGGCTCGTCGCCTTTGAGTGGATCGTCTGACAGGTCGCTGGCGACAAAGATCCAACTGTAGAAGTTGGCGTACCCCGGCATCACCGAGACGGACATCAGACAATCCAGTTGCCCGGCACGGCAGCCTATTTCTTCACGCAACTCTCTCAGTGCCGCCTGCCCGGGAGTTTCTCCAGCGTCGATCCTGCCCTTCACAAAACCAAGTTCATACCTTTCGAAACCAACTGCGTATTCCCTGATTAGACGCACCGAAGTGGTGTCGGGCATCGGCACGACGACGACCGAGCCCGCGCCGCACCCCATGATCCGATGGAATAGAGCTTCCTGGCCGTTGACAAACTCGAGTCCAACACGCTGCATTTCGAAAAGCGGTGTTGAACCGACTGACTCTATACTCCTGATGCGCGGTAAATTAGACAAAGCGAGACACATGCCGTAGGTCGAGGGCGGAGCATACCCCAGCCATTGGTTAACCGCAGTATCCAAACTGGTTTTCTAGCGGGCAGCGATGGCGCTACACTGCCGCGCCATGCCCGCACGGTACAGCAATCACAACCACTGGCTGTGCCGGCATCTAGCTAAGCGGTAATGCACACTAAAGCGAGTGGCAGCCAAATGAAGACAGCTGTGCTGACCAGCCTGAATGAGGGATACAGCGCCAAAATTTCCCAACAATCAATCGAGCACGATGCTGATCAGCAACTCGTCGTCGATCATCTCGATGCATTAAGGGAGAGATTGATCAGCCGCCCGCGCCGCTCGTTCAAAGAGCGGCTCGGGCTGACATCTACGACCACGGTCGGCGCACAGGGACTTTACATGTGGGGTGGCGTCGGGCGAGGCAAAACCTTTCTGATGGATCTGTTTTACGACGCATTGCCTTTAGAAGCAAAGCGACGAGTGCATTTCCATCGTTTCATGCTCGAAGTGCACGCCCACCTGCACGAACTTCGATTCCAGGCCGATCCCATCGCGGCGGTCGCCGCGCGCCTGACTGACCAAGCGCAAGTTCTGGCACTTGACGAGTTCTTCGTGCTTGATATCGGCGATGCCATGATTCTGTCAGGATTGCTGCGCGAATTATTCCAAAGAGCGATGGTTTTGGTCAGCACTTCCAATGTCGCACCGGACAAACTCTACTGGAAAGGGCTTCATCGCCAGCGGTTCCTTCCTGCCATCGAACTCATTCACACGCAAATGCAAGTGATTGAAATTGGTGGCACAACTGACTATCGACGCAAGCGTCAGCCTCGGGCAAAGGTCTATTTTATTCCCAGTGACGAGCACGCCGAAGATGCGCTTTATTCCAAGTTTGTCCGTTTGTGTAACAACTCCCCCTGCACTCCGGGCGTTATCACCGTCAATGGACGGGAAATCCAAACACGTGCTTGTGCCGACGCTGTCGCCTGGTTTGACTTCGAGGCGTTGTGCGTGGGCCCCCGCTCAAAGGCCGATTACGCGGTACTCTCGCGGCGATTCCATACCATCCTTATCTCGCAAATACCGCAACTCAATGCCGACGACGAGAACACTGTTCGACGGTTCATAGAACTCGTCGACGAACTCTATGACCGTCGAGTCAAAGTCGTGGCCGCTGCAGCTACGACGCCTGAATTACTGTATCGGGGTAAGCGCCAGCGCCAGGATTTTGAAAGGCTCGTCAGCCGTATGCATGAATTTGCAACATGGGACTATCTCAACCTAACTCACCGACCCTGAAAGAGCATCACAGGCCAGGTAAATCGCCCTTTTTTAATACCACCGATGCCCGAATCTGCTGTGCAGGAACGGTCCAGTAGCGTTGCAACAATGCCGTTTTCATTTGGCCTGTAGTCAGTTGGTAGCCATGTTGCTTGTAGAATTCTATGGCCCACGTGGCGGCGGCCCAGGTCCCGATGAGCATCGGTTTGTCGCTCAGGGTTTCAACAAATCGCAGTAGCCGCCCGCCGATTCCCCTACGACGGTGGCGGGTCAGGACATAAGCATGACGGACAAGCTTCACCTCATCTCTGTCTTGCAAACCCATTACACCCAGTAGCTCGTTGTCCTGTTCGAAACCCCAAAATGTCACACCGTGGCGGATTTCAGCGCCCAGTTCGGCATCCGACATGTATGGCTCGTGCCAGCACTCCGCCGGAATGACGCCACGATAGGCTTCGGCGCCATCGTTGATGATTTCAAGCACTCGTGGCTGCTCGGCCGCCCGACACCGCCGAATTCGTTCACTCATCAGTACATCTCCTGTGGGTCGACATCAATTGACCAGCGCACTTGGCGCGCCCAGCGCTCGTTGTCCAGCACGACCAGCCAGTCGGTCAGAAACGCGTGCAGGCCACTGCGTTGATGCGCGCTAACCAGAAGCTGCGCGCGATAGCGACCCGCACGACGTTCCATTGGTGAAGGCACCACATCCATTATCACGACACCGGCTCGTGGCGCACGATGCAAGCATTGTTCACCCGCCTCTCTCGCCCGCTGGAGAAAGTTCTGCGGCGCTTCTGAGTGCGGGGACTCTGCGCGTAAAAGCACGAAGCGGCGATATGGCGGGCACCCGGCGAGCTCGCGTTCATCCAGTGCAACGTTGGCAAAACCATCAAAATCCTGCCCGATCAAATGCCGATAAGCCGGTGCAGACGGGTACAACGTCTGAATCAACACCTCGCCTGGAAGTTGCGCCCGACCGGCGCGGCCTGAAACCTGCATCAGTTGCTGGAATAAACGCTCACCGGACCGAAAGTCAGTCGCGTAGAGACCGCGATCGGCGCTGAGCACACAAACCAGCGTTACCGCGGGAAAGTCGTGGCCCTTTGACAGTAGCTGAGTCCCGACGAGAATGTCGATGTCCCCTTTGCGAACACGCTCAAGATCAGTGACCAGTTGTGCGCCAGCGCTGACACGATCGCTGTCAAACCGCAGGACACGCGCGCTCGGAAAAAGGCGCTGCAGTGCTTCCTCGACTCGCTGCGTACCTTCGCCGACATGGTACAGATCAACACCTTTACACTGCGGGCAATGATCATGCGCAGTGTCGCTGGCACCGCAGTGATGACATCGCAACGCACTGCTGCGCCGATGTAGCGTTAGTGCCGCGTCACAGCGCTGACAGCGCCCCTGCCACCCACAGGCGCCGCAACCCACAACGGGCGCAAAACCCCGCCGATTCACGTAAACAATGCTCTGCTCGTCGCTGGCGAGACGCTTCGAAAGCGCCTGGATCACTGGTGCTGATAAGCCTTCTGTTGTCGACAACGCACTCAAATCGAGCAGCCGTACCCGCGGCATCTGGGCCGAACGGGCCCGCTCAGGCAAGCGCAGCAGTTGGTAACGGCCCGCGCGTGCGTTGGCTATAGACTCAAGCGCTGGCGTCGCCGTACCCAGCACCACCGGCACCCGCGCTTGTTGGGCACGTTTCACGGCAATGTCGCGTGCGTGATAGCGGAATCCTTCCTGCTGTTTATAGGAAAGATCGTGTTCCTCATCCACAATGACCAGGCCTAGCGCCCGAAAAGGCGTAAACACGGCTGAGCGGGTCCCGAGAACAACGTCTGCGAGGCCCGCGCGGGAAGCCCACCAGGCCCGATGCCGCTCGCCATCAGGCATCTGTGAATGGAAAACCACCAAACGGCCACCGACCACCGCTTGTATACGGGCGATGAACTGTGGCGTAAGAGCAATCTCCGGAACAAGAATCAGGACCTGCTTGTTGCGCCCCACGGTCTCAGCAGCGGCTCGCAGATAAACTTCCGTTTTTCCGCTGCCGGTAACACCGTGAAGCAGAAAAGGGGCAAAACGCCCGACGGTTGCCGCCAGTTCCGTTACCGCCGCATGCTGTGCTGAGGACAAAGTGATACTTGACTGACTCACCGAGTGGGCTTGCGGATAAGCCAGCTCGGCCTTGATCCAGCCGTGCGCCTCCAGCCGCCTTAGCGCGGCACCTGCGCCTGGAAGATCCCGGCGCAAGTCGCTCTCCTGTAACGCCGAGCCATCCTCAAGGCGGGCCAGCAGTTCGCGCTGTAAGCGGGCTCGTTTGGGGACCGACGCTTGCGCTGCTCGTCCGGCCATGGTGAGGCGATAGACGTTCGGCAGATCTGGCACCAGGGCACGCGGCCGCCGCAGCGCACTGGGTAACGCCGCTTGTATGACCTCGCCGAGTGGATGATGGTAGTAGGTCGAGGCCCAAGACAAAGTGCTCAGCAGTGTGCTCGGAATCGCAGGTTCATCGTCAATGACCTGCGTGACCGCTCGTAAAGACCCCGGTCTGACACTGGACTCGACCGCCGACGCAACCACCACAGCCACCAGAGTACGTTGCCGCACCGGCACCAGCACGCGAGTCCCCGCCGCGGGCATTGCCACCACTGCATTGACGCGATAATCAAACGTCTGGCGAAGCGGCAACGGCACCGCGACTCGCACCACACGCGGCGATGATTTCGCCTCACTCATAACGGCATTGCCTTGTTGATTTATTGCAGCATGTTTTTGTCACTTCACACCAATTACCGGTAACTTGTTGAGGTACAAGAGTGTTCAGGACTTGCCCACAGAAGCTGTGGATAAGTCTGTGAATATATTTCGCTGTGGGCGCACCAGCCATAAGCAATCACACCATTGTCACGTATTGGTCATAAATTAAGCAACAACAAAAAACGAGCAATTTCATGGGGTTAGAGCCTAACTGATTGGTCGCTTCAGTGGCCGGCATCGGACCATCGCTATTGTCCGCGTCGATCGCCGGTGTTGTGTATAACGAAGCACCCGAAGCCCTTCGAAAAGTCTGCCGATGCCCTACCCAAGAGCCCACCCGATCAACGAGTTAGCGCCCGTTCTTGCACGAATTCGGTAGCAACTAAAGTGCCTCGCGCAGTGCCGTGTAGCCGGCGGTCGATGCCTCCAAGTAGAACCTGGCGTTGTGCGATAATCGCGCCCCTTTTGCATCAGCTGTCATTATCACCTCCAACAGGCCTCCCATATTCACATGAAGCAACTCAAGCTTGGCATCCCCAAGGGTAGCCTCGAACAAGCGACGATCAGCCTGTTTAAACAAGCAGGGTGGCAAATCCACCCGAACTCTCGCAACTATTTTCCCGGCATTGATGATCCTGAACTGAGTTGCTCGCTGGTGCGATCCCAGGAGATGGCAAATTACGTCGCCAACGGCACACTCGATCTCGGACTCACTGGCCTCGATTGGATTTTGGAGTCCGGCTCTGAGGTCGTCGAGATTTGTGATCTGGTTTACTCGAAGAGTTCAGACCAGCCATGCCGCTGGGTACTGGTGGTGCCACAGGACTCACCGATAGAGTCTGTCGAAGACCTTGAAGGATGTCGAATTGCAACGGAACTCGTGAATTTCACCCGGCGCTATCTGAGCGAGCGCGGCATTCAGTGTGTGGTGGAGTTCTCTTGGGGAGCGACCGAAGCAAAAGCGGTTGAGGGGCTAGTAGACGCGGTTGTGGAAATAACCGAAACCGGTAGCACAATTCGTGCCCACGGACTGCGTATTGTGTGCGACATGCTGCATACCCACACCCGCTTGATCAGCAATCAGGAGAGCCTGCAAGATCCCTGGAAAAAGGCCAAGATCGACCAGATTTCAACCCTATTACAGGCTGCGCTGCGAGCTCGACAAAAAGTCGCTCTGAAAATGAATGCCCCACGCCGAAACCTCGACACCATCATAGCCTTACTCCCCAGCCTGCATGCACCGACAGTAAGCCCGCTTTCCGACGATGGCTGGGTCGCGCTGGAAACGGTTGTCGACAGCGAGCAAGTGCGTGAGCTGCTGCCAAAACTGGCAGCGCAAGGTGCTGAGGGAATCTTGGAATACGAACTGCGGAAAATCCTTTAGCAACGGGACCGATCCCGGCATTGCAATGACCTGGCCCTGTGCAGAGGGTAACCCGCCGCAAGGGGCAGTGCACGGCGGATCGGTTGCTAACAAAGTTACAGCATTCGCAACCGATCTTGCTCGAGCAGAGCGGATTTTCGTCCTCACAGGCGCCGGTTGCAGCACAGCAGCGGGTATCCCGGACTACCGCGGCCTAGATGGCGCGTGGAAACTCAAACCACCAGTACTACTGCAAGACTTTCTCAACCAACACGAGGCACGGCAACGATACTGGGCACGTAGCCTGGTCGGCTGGCCACGATTTCATGCGGCGCGCCCGGCACCTGTGCACCGAGCACTGACGCAGCTGGAGGAATCCGAGCTGGTGAATGTCATCGTCACTCAGAACGTTGACGGACTGCACCAGCGTGCCGGCAGTGCCAACGTCATTGATCTGCATGGCAACTTAAGCGCAGTCTCGTGTCTCGAGTGTGGTGAACCATCAAGCCGCGAGCAAATTCAACAGCAGCTTGCGGCGCAAAATCCAGGGATTAGCAGCGCCTCGGTAGCCAGTCGCCCTGACGGCGATGCTATGGTCGACAAGGCGCTGTATAGCGGCTTTACCGTCCCGGAGTGCGACGCTTGCGGCGGTCTGTTGAAGCCGGATGTCGTATTTTTTGGAGAAAACGTGCCCCAATCGCGTGTTGACACCGCAATGACGGCACTGGCCATCGCTGATACGTTGCTTGTCGTTGGTTCCTCTCTAATGGTGCTTTCTAGTTATCGCTTTTGCCAGCGGGCTAAATTACTAGGAAAACCCATCTATATCATCAACCAAGGGCACACGCGGGCCGATGCCGACGCGGCACTGAAACTGGAACACGATTGTAATTTGGTGCTGCCCCAGCTTGTGCAGATGCTGAAGGCTCAGCGTCAGAACTAAGCCGAACCGCCCTGCAGGCGGTCGACCAACGGCAAAATGGTGTCGTCCAGCGCCCTGCGGTCGAGCGGACCGATATGTTTGTGGCGAATATAACCTTTGCCGTCAATCACGAAGGTTTCAGGCACGCCATAAACGCCCCAGTCGATAGCCGCTTTACCTTTGGCGTCAACTGCGATTGCGTGATAGGGATTCCCCCACTTGCCAAGCCAGGCCGTCGCGTCCGCCCGATTGTCCTTGTAGTTCAATCCTATCAGCACGACTTGGCCAGAACGGGCAAGCTCGTTCAATAACGCATGCTCAGCACGGCACGAAACACACCAAGACGCCCACACATTGAGCAGCCAAACCTGGCCATTGAGATCATCCAACGCAAGCGTGTTGGAAGGCACCATAAGCCTCGGCAAATCGAATGACGGTGCTGCCTTGTCGACCAGCGGCGAGGGAATCGAACGAGAATCGAGGTGCAAACCTACGGTCAAGAACGCAATGACAACTAGAAACCCCGCCAACGGAACCAGGTAGCGTGTCACTAGCAGCGTTCAGTTGGGCCTCAGCCGCTAGTAGGCCCGGCCTCGCGCGTCCGCTTGATCAGTTCTGCAGCAGGCACGTAGCCCGGGATCATGTGGCCATTCTCAAGCACGATGGTCGGCGTGCCGCGAACACCGATCTCCTCGCCCAAACGCTTGTGCTGTGCAATCGGCGTCGGACAGCTCAGTGAAGCGATTTCCCGTCCTGCCTTGGCATCGGTCATCGCATCTTGCCGGTTATCGGCACACCACACCGATACCAATGTGTCGAATGCAGGCGAGTCGATGCCCGCACGCGGAAACCCGAGGTAGCGAACCGTCACACCCCCGGCATTGATGGCGGCCATTTCCTGGTGAAATTTGACGCAATAGGCGCACGATACATCCGTGAATACCGTCACTCGGGTGGTTTCCTGCGATGCTCTGAACACCACCATACCTGTCTCCTCCAACGTGCCCATCAACTTTGCGCGACCGCTGTTCTGGCCCTCTTCGGTCAAGTTCCGCTTACTGGCGACGTCGTAAATCGAACCGGCAATGAGGTAACGCCCGTCTCGAGAAACGTAGTACAACTGACTACCGAAGGAAACCTGGTAAAACCCCGGCATGGGTGCCGGTTCGATCTTGTCAGGTGCCTGGGTAAAAAGACTGTTAACTGCATCGACGACCGCTGCGGGCACATCAGACGCAGCCACAGCGATAGGGGCTCCGCTTAAACAGACCAAAAGGACTATCCACTTCAATTTCCGCATTGCTACCTCGATTGCTCAGCCAGACCGGACGCGTCCGGCGCGATGGAACATGTTGCCATTATTTTTTACTCAAAACTACTCTTCACTTGAATGACTACGGATGATATAGCCACCCGATTTTTCATCATGCTCAAGCACCATCAAACCACGCGATTCGGCTTCCTCCAGCAAATTTGCGAAGCCGGAAAATCCATGATAGCGCTCGTTGAAGCCAGGTTGCCGCCGTTTAAGTGCTTGCTTGACCATCGATCCCCAAACCTTTTCCTCCTCTCCTCGTTCTTCAAACAATCCCTCTACAGTCATCATTACCAGATCAATCGCTTCCTGCCGGCGCTGCTCATCGGCATTTCCTGCAGCTGTCTTGCGAGTGGCGTTCGAGCGACCGGTTTTTTTCTTGCGCGATGATTTGTGCCTTGGTCGCGCCAGATCATCGTAATAGATGAATTCATCACAATTGCCCGAGAGCAAATCAGACGTCGAGCTTTTGACACCGATTCCAACCACATATTTATCATTCTCACGCAGTTTGCTGACCAAAGGCGAGAAATCCGAGTCGCCACTCAAGATGACGAATGTATCGAGATGTGATTTGGTGTAGCAAAGATCAAGCGCGTCCACCACCATCCGAATATCAGCTGAATTCTTGCCAGACTGGCGAATGTGCGGAATCTCGATCAATTCGAAAGCTGCTTCGTGCATGGCCGGCTTGAACTCCTGGTAACGATCCCAGTCAGCATAAGCTTTTTTCACTACGATATTGCCCTTTAACAAAATACGACCCAACACCGCCTTGAGATCGAACCGATCGTACTTGGCATCGCGCACACCGAGCGCAATATTCTCGAAATCGCAAAACAACGCCATGTTGCGTGGCTTAATGTCGTCGGTCATTGGCTAGAATCCAGTATAGGGTGAGCAGTGATCTGCTACCGCGAAGGCTGCCCAGTGTAGCGCCACAGACCCATGACGACCAGCGCTGAGTTCACCAACGTCAAGGCGTCATCGGCCGTATACCATAGCGCAGTCGTTTGCTTCGCAGATGTCGAGAAAGACATGGCGTTGCCTGCAGGTGGGCCCGCAACGCGGCACTCTCATACCGCTGACCCAACATGGCGGCAACGATGTTTTCTGTCACAGGAGTATGCAGTTCAAAACCAGCGGCAAAAACTTTGTCTCTCGACAACGCCAAAGGCAGGCTCGATGCCTTCAATTCCGCACGGTCAGCAAAGTTCACAGTCAGCGTTCCCGTGGGTTTCAAAACACGCCGCAGGCTTCTTAGCCAGGCCTCGTCAAACGCCAGTGCACGACGCGGGCAACCGTTGGTACCGGTGAATAAATCGTCAACCACTAAATCAAAGGATGGACCGCGGTAACGCTGTACGTACTCACGTGCGTCAGTGCAAACTAAGGTCGCCATATCCTTCGTCACGCCGAAAAACTCCCGCGCAATCGTCAGATGTAGCGGGTCAATTTCGATACCAATGACATGCTGCGGCCTCACTAACGATGCCAACTGGCGTACCACAGCGCCGGCACCAACACCCAGTAGTAGCACCCTCTCGGGCCGCGGAGAAGGGTTGAAGAAAAGCGGCAACCACAAAAGATCCCACACACTGCCGGTAACGCACTGGCGGCTGTTAAATTGGCTGTGCAACACACCGTTGGTGTACAAGCGACGACTGTTGCCGGCGCTGCGTACCTCGTACACCGTGTCATCCACACAATGATGAAAGAGCACCGCCATAGACAATCAGTCTGTCACCGCGGCCCCGGACAAAGCGACTGGCCGACTCTCAATGGGCCAACCACTGATAGCAAAAGAAATGCACACACAGACCCGTATTAGATTTCCTGTAAATCAATGATGCCTGCGAGAAACGATAGTTTACCTTGGATAATGCAGTGCGCTGTTCGACAGCGCGCGCAACATATCTGGAATCTGCTGAGCTTACGGCGTGTCGGTTACACTTGACGTTCGGCGATGACCTAGTATAACCAGATGCTGCAACACGCTTAACTGTCGTGAACGACACACTTTTTGACTTACATGGAAAAACCGCGCTGGTCACCGGCGCCTCCAGCGGCCTGGGCCACCATTTTGCTCACTTATTGGCCGAGCGCGGCGCCCAAGTCATTCTCACTGCACGACGTGGCACACTGATCGAGGAGGCTGCTGACAAGATTCGTTCAAACGGCGGTACTGCCTTAGCACTGGTGATGGACGTTACGGACGAGCGAGCGGTAGCAAATGCGTTTAGCACGGCCGAGTCACAGCTCGGCACGATCAACGTTGTAGTCAACAACGCCGGCATTGTGATTGCCGAGGCCGCCGTTGATATCGATCAATCACAATGGGAGCGAGTAGTCGACACGAATCTAAAAGGCGTTTGGCTCGTGTCACGCGAAGCAGGCCGGCGCCTGGCTCGTTCAAAATGTGGCGGAAGCCTGATCAATGTTGCCTCTATTTTGGGCCTACGCGTTGCCAAGGGTGTTTCCTCTTATGCTATCTCCAAAGCTGGTGTCATCCAGATGACGCGTGCGCTTTCGCTTGAATGGGCGCGCTACCAGATTCGCGTAAACGCCATCGCACCCGGCTATATCCTTACAGACTTCAACCGCGAATTTTTCGACAGCGGGGCGGGTGACGACACGATCGCACGCATTCCTCAGCGCCGCATCGGTGCGACGACCGATCTGGATGGTGCAATCGTTCTATTGGCCTCCGAAGCGTCGGCCTATATGACGGGCAGCGTCATAGTGGTCGACGGTGGCCACCTCAACTCGACGCTTTAAATCGAACAAGGCGATGTGAGGCCGGAGTCAGTGATCAACATTCTTTCGACGAGCTCAAATCTAACGGGAGAAGACTCAACTGCCATGTTCGAACTGCCCCTACAGAGCCGCTTCAAGGGCATGTGGATTCAGGTAATAACAGCAGATTTCCACCCCATCAAGCAACAGCACAGGCACTTTTGTGCCGTAACGACGACGCGTTTCGCAAGAGTCGTCGACATCTCGAATATCAAGACGAAATGCCTTGTTGCCGCACCAGCGACGCACATCATCGACCATGTCTTCACACAGATGACAGTCCTGGCGCACATAAACAATGAGCTGACGGATTAAGGGTTGATTCATTTAAATTGTGAGCAACATGCACTACAGCGAGTACCGCTATTTTAGTCTTTGCATTGTGTTCACCGGCCATCCGAAGGAAAGCTGATTTTGACTTTTACCCTGTGGCTCTCCCTTGCGACGATTTGTGTTCTCGGTGCGATGTCCCCGGGGCCGAGTCTCGCTGTTGTGGTGAGAAATACGCTGGCTGGTGGACGGCGCCAGGGTCTGGCGACAGCGATCGCGCACGGCGTGGGGGTCGCTATCTGGGCGCTCCTCACTGCAACCGGACTCAGTTTGCTGATGATCAGCCAACCGAAGCTGAACGAAATTCTGCCATGGGTCGGCGCCGGCGTGCTGGTTTACCTCGGCGGTCGTTATCTTTTTGCACGCTCGTATGTCGCCGACTCGCTAGCGACTGATGAAACTGTCAGGAACGAAGGAATGACGGGCATTAGAGAAGGGTTTTTTATCGCCTTTATGAACCCCAAACTGGCGTTGTTTTTTCTTGCGCTCTTCAGTCAGTTCGTCGACCCACACGCGCCATGGCAGGAAACCGCCATCATCACCGCAACTGCTGGGGGTATCGACGTCACCTGGTACATCATAGTCGCCCTGGTACTTTCTCACTCGGCCGTGCTGGGAAGACTTCGTCGTTACGCACATGTGCTGGATCGAGTATTCGGCATCATTCTGATCGCACTCGCGATCCGCGTCGTGATATGAAGAGCTGCATCTCAATGCATGGCCCTGCTGGAAACCCTTGAGACGAACACAAGTCGCCTTTATGATCACTCGATCGCCATCAAATCGACGCCGACAGCCGTTCGACGGGCGGTGATCTCTAGTATGCGCACGAAGCAGAACAATATTGATTCCCAGTGGGTTGGTAAGACCTTCGATGATTTTCTCTTCCGTCCACAGCGAGGCATCGCCCACAGCCGCACTGGTATCACATTAGCGACACAACTGACGAGTACCGTCGAGCTGGAATTGCCGATCATCTCGTCAAATATGGACAGCGTCACCGGCTTGGAAATGGCACAGACGATGGCACTCGAAGGCGGCCTCGGCGTCATTCATCGTGGTCAGAGCATCGACAAACAAGTCGACATAGTGGCCAAGGTCAAACGCAGTCACAGTACTGTCATCGAAAACCCACTGTGTCTTCCGATCGGCACAACCATTTCGCAGGCACGAACGTTTGCCCGGCGGCACAGTATCAACGGGATCCTGATCGAGACCACCGCCGGTAGCGGCACGCTTGCGGGGGTACTGACCCGGAGAGATATCCCATGGGAAAACGGTGCCGAGGAACGATGCGTTGAAGAATTCATGACGCCGTTCGACCAACTAAAAACTGGTCATCCAAACATTTCCGCCAACGAAGCTGAAAAGATCATGTTCGCTGGACGAATCGAGCGGCTCCCGCTGGTAGATGACAAACGCCGAATTCAAGGCCTAGTCACCAGTAAGGATCTCCGTTTCCTGCGTGAACGACCGTTCGCTAGCAAAGATGACAAGGGCCGTCTACTGATTGCCGCCGCGATCGGCTGCCGAGGCGACTACGTGGAGCGAGCCCAGGCCCTGCAGGCAGCCGGTGCCGATTGTTTGTTCATCGACATCGCTCATGGTCATGCAGAGATCATGCATATGGCAATTACGACGCTGCGCCAGCATTGCAAAGGCGTGGTGTTGGTTTGCGGCAATGTCGCGACTGCTGACGGCGCCCGCTACCTTCGTGATGCCGGAGCAGATGCAATTAAGGTCGGCGTAGGCCCTGGCCGCGGTTGCCGCACACGCCTCGAGACCGGCGCAGGCGTGCCGCAGTTACAAGCCATTCGGGAAGTCTGGGAGGCGATCGGTGGCGAAGTGCCGATCATGGCAGATGGTGGCGTACGCGATGACAAGGACATTTTTCTCGCCCTCGCCTGTGGCGCTGACAGTGTCATGCTCGGTAGCGTCTTGTCCGGTACGGATGAGTCTCCAGGACGAGTCATCGAGGATCCCGCCACCCACATCAAGAAAAAAATCTATCGCGGAATGACTTCGCCAGAAGCGGTGTTTGAATCACTCTATGACACAGACGAGGAAACCCTTGAGGCGGCTCTGGAAACTCCCCCGGAAGGCCAGGAACTCCAGGTGCCGTACCGCGGCAGTGTGGTCGATATCCTGCAACGTATCCGCGGTCATCTGCGTTCTGCCGTTTCTTATGCCGGTGAGTCCTCGCTTAAGGCTGCGCGGGCCAAGATCCTCGATGACCCTTTTGCCTACCTGATACCACTGACCGAATCTGCTCGTCGTGAATCGTACGAGCGTTGAGTGACGTCCAAACTTAGAGGCCCATCACCATGCACCCTATCGCAGACCGTCTTCAGAGAATCCAGCCATCAGCAACAATGGCGATGACGGAAAAAGCGCTCCGGTTGACCGTTGCTGGCCGGCCCATCATCAGCCTCAGTCAGGGTCAGCCCGACTTCGATACACCCGCGAACGTGCGTGCTGCCGCGATTGAAGCGATGGAACAAGGAAAGACTCGATACACCACCGTCGATGGGATTAGCGAGCTGAAAGAAGCCATCTGCTCCAAATTTAAATCTGAGAATAATCTCAGCTATAAACCGAACCAGATCAGTGTAGCCACTGGCGGCAAACAAATTCTGTACAACGCGCTGATGTCCACAGTGAATAGCGGTGATGAAGTGATCATCGCAGCGCCCTACTGGGTGACCTACCCGGATATTGTCTTGCTGTGTGGCGGGAAGCCTGTCTTTATCGATTGCGACCAGGTGCAGGGTTTCAAGCTCAGCGCCGCTGACCTCGCCGCGGCGATCTCTCCACGCACCAAGTGGCTAATCTTAAATAGCCCTTCAAATCCTAGCGGTGCCGCTTACTCAGAGCAGGACATCCGACTATTGGCCGAGGTGTTGGATGCCCACCCCCATGTGCTGGTAATAGCCGATGATATTTACGAACATCTGATTTACGATGATTTTCGTTTTTATACCCCTGCGCAGGTCGGTGGTGAGCTTGCCGAACGCGTGCTCACGTGCAATGGCATGTCCAAAGCCTACTGCATGACCGGTTGGCGTTTGGGCTTTGCCGGCGGTCCGGAATGGCTGATCAAGGCGATGGCCAAACTGCAGTCACAATCGACCTCCAATCCGACCAGTATTTCGCAGTATGCCGCCGTAGCTGGCTTAACCGGCCCCAAAGACTTCCTCAAGCACAACCTTGCGGTGTTTCGTGAACGACGTGACCGTGTGGTCGAACTGCTAAACCAGATACCCGGACTGGACTGTCCAACACCAGAAGGGGCGTTCTACGTCTATCCCTCGTGCGCGGGCATTATCAACCGCATGACGCCCAGTGGTCACCGCATTCAGTCGGACAGCGACTTCGTCGAGTATTTGCTTGATGAAGCGGAAGTCGCTGCAGTACCGGGGCAAGCATTTGGTCTTTCACCGCACTTTCGCGTCTCTTACGCAACCTCCACCGAATTGCTCGAACAAGCGTGCTCACAAATTCGGGCAGCGGTGGAAAAACTGCACTAGGGTTTTGTATCCGTTGAACGGCGCACAGCATCAGCAAGACCGCTAGCAAGATCAGGAAAGTCCGGTTCGACACCCAGATGGCTGCGCATCAAGCTGTTATCTATACGCTTGGACTCAGCCAGATAGGACAACATACTCTCGCCCATTACTGTACTTGCCTTGGAGGCACTGATTGTGGGCGGACGCGGCATGGCCAGGGCATCTGCGGCCTGAAAAAAAAATTCGGTCATCGTTGAGGGGTTGCCGTCGCTAACATTGTAAATACCATGAGGATCAGTACGCCGCGCCGCCGCAATGCACGCATGAACAAGATCGTCAACGTGAATACGATTGCTCCACGGGGCTTCACCGATCGCCAACACTGGTTGCCCAGAACGAAGTCGTGTCAACGGTAATCGGTCTGGGCCATAGATACCGGGGACTCGCAGGACGACGCAGCGAACCCCTGATCGTTGTTGCCAAGTTGCCAGTGTGCTTTCGGCATCCACGCGACGCTGCGCACGCGCTGCTTGTGGATTGACCGGCCGCAACTCGCTAACCCATTCCCCACTGCAATCGCCGTAAACCCCGGTCGTGCTGATGAGAATGACACGTCGTGGCAACCGGTTGGCTTGAATTTGATCAAGCCACGCTCTAAGGCGAGGATCCCGCTGACCATGGCGCGGCGGCGGTACAAGGTAATACACGGTCGCGCCTGCGAGTAACTCGCTGGTGTTCTGCGACGCCTGATCAAAATCGAGGCTCCTTGCATCAAATCCTTGTTGCGACAGAGATGTGGCTCGTTCTTGACGACGGACGATCGCCCGTACTGCTGATCCAAGGCGTATTTCCTCGCGTGCCAGGCGTTCGCCGACATAACCACAGCCTACGACCATTACTGGCGTCACATTAGATGTCATGCCTATCTCCTTTGATTGACTGATCGCAATACCGCCCCGCTACGCCAATTTTGAATCGGCAGACCAATTGTGCCCTTCCAGTCACCGGCGTTGTAAACACGACAATGCTATTATTTCCAATATTGAACAGATTCAATGACTTTTTCGAAACTCGGCAAACCTCACGAGGCTTCTAATGGATGAAACGACTCAAGAAAAAATTGAAGCGGCTGCGTTTCGTGGATTGATTGAACATCTGCAACGGCGAACTGACGTTCAGAATATCGATCTCATGAACCTGGCCGGCTTTTGCCGAAACTGCTTGTCGAAATGGTACATGGCTGCAGCCAATCAAGTGGGTCAAGAGATGAATTATGACCAGGCACGTGAAGCAGTTTATGGAATGGCCGCCGACGAGTGGAAACGCGAATACCAGAGTGACGCTACCGAGGCGCAGAAAGAGCAGTTTGAAAAGACCAAACCATTACACGCAATCATCAGTGGTCATTAGCAAACAGTGGTTGCTTGAATAGTCCCTTCGGCCTGCGCAACCCGGTGATGTGACCGACTACCCCACTAGAATAGGCAACAGTTCCCCAATATCGCCATACAGAACCGCGTCCGCCAGGTCGTCCATCGCAGTCGGGCTACCGTTAACGATAATGACCTTTGCACCCGCCTGCTTCGCGAGCGGCACCAGGCCGGCCACCGGGTGTACCGACAGCGTCGTACCGACTGACAGTATGAGATCGCAAAACCGCGCAGCCTGCTCAGCTCGGGCGAGATCTGCTGCCACAAGATTTTGGCCAAAAGAGATGGTTGCCGACTTGAGGATACCGCCACAATCCGGACAGTCTGGATCGTCCTCTCCCGCATTCAGGCGCACGACGATCTTTTCCATCGGCACTCGATAGTCGCACGCCATGCAGCGAACGAATCGCATAGTGCCATGGATCTCGATCACTTTGTCGGGTGAACTGCCAGCTTTTTGATGCAACCCGTCAATATTCTGCGTAATCAGCGTATCCAACACGCCGCGCTGTTCAAGCGCCAACATTGCGTAGTGCCCTGCATTTGGTTTAGCGCCCATTGCGGGTGACTCAATCCGTGAGCGCCAAGCTTTCTTCCGGATTCCCGGGTCGTTCAAGTAATAACGGATGTCGGACAGCTTTTCTGCCTCCGGATCACGTGTCCACACACCCTGCGGGCCGCGAAAATCCGGGATGCCTGAATCTGTCGAAATACCCGCACCGGTCAGCACCACAACCCGCTTAGCCTGCCGCAACAACGTTTTCCCCCACTCACGGGAAGGTGGCGACTCGACGACCCGATCGAAGCCATTGTCAGTCATTACACTTAGCTCACCGTTTGATCCATTCAACCCGCTCCTGAAAGCGCGCGTCAGTCAGGGCGACGAGCACCAGCTAGCAGGTAGCGATCAAGGAACGTATTCAACCATCGGTCACTTATCGGACTGTAACGATCGTAGCCTTCAAGCTGTTCGGCATGCGACTGTGCGCCGCGAAGGGATAGCTTTTCACGCCCTTTCTCGGAAGTGCACCAGCGGTCGACCATCTCGCGTGTTATTTCTGGATGAAACTCAATAGCGTACACGTGCTCATCGTAGCAAAAAGCTTGGCCGGAAAATGCCTCGTTGTGCGCCAGGTGTTGCGCACAACGTGGAACGTCGAATGTCTCTGAATGCCACTGGTAGAAAACTGTCGGCTCGGACAAGAAGTCCCTACCCATCTCCGTTGGTGAAACACACCAGTAGCCAATCTCAACCCTGCCATCCGGGTGGGGGCCAACCCGCGATCCAAGAACACGCGCAATCTGTTGCGCACCCAGACAGATACCGAGTATCGGAATCGGGCTTTTCAACGCCACTCGCTCAAGCCAGTCTAACTCGGCGCGGATCGCGGGATCTGCGTCATCGTTGGCACTCTGTGGGCCACCGAATATGACCGCCGCGCTGTAGCCCGAGAGATCCTCTGGAAGTGAGTCACCGATACTTGGGCAACACCGATCAAGTTTTAAACCGCGTCTCTTTAAGCACTCGCCCACTTTGCCCGGTGTGGAATGTGCCTGGTGAAGAACGACTAGAGCGCTGCAACACGCCGAACCGTGTTCTTTACTCATTGTGAAATTCGCCAGTACTTCACGTGACATAAGGCAAAACTTCTTTGCCAAACATTTTTATACCCTTGATCACATTGGCCTGGGGCATCCCAGGAAAGTTGATGCGTACGATCAGGTGACTGCACTTCAATTCGTCTCGATGATCTAGGCATTCTATTATGTTGGATGACTTCGCTAGCTACCTACTTCTTCAATTGCCCTGGCAACCGCCAACGTACGGCGCGCCTTCTCAACAATAGGATAATCGATGAAGTAGCCATCAACTTGTAGCGAAGCTGATCCCTGTGCTTCTGCGTCGTCAAACTCGTCGACATACTTTTGGGCCAGTACGACCTCTTCCGCGGTCGGTGAAAATACTTCATTGACTGGCCCGATTTGCTCAGGATGAATGCACAGCTTACCTTGGAAACCATGATTTCTTGCTCTCTGAGCGGATAACCGTAGATCCTCAATCACTCCGAGATGGATGAACACAGTATCCAATGGCGCTTCGAGCCTGGCCGCGCGGCTAGCGGTTGCAATCTTTGCTCGGGCGTAATCAAGCTCACTTTCTTCTATTGTCCAATTCATACCCATATCTAAACTGAAATCACCTGCTCCGAATGACAATCTCCGAGCACGGCGGGATGTGTGTGCAATTTGTTCAACATTAGCTAACCCCTTCCCTGTTTCGATAATTGGGATCAGATCAATTTGTCCTTCTGGAAAACCGCGTGCGCGCTCTAGTTGTGTTATCAACCAGTCAATCGCCCAAAGCTGACTGGGCACGTCGACTTTCGGTAGCACAATTCCATCAAGTCCATCGCTTACTACAGCCTGAATGTCGCCAAAACAAAATTCCGTATCGGTAGCGTTTACCCGCACGTAGGCTTTGCTGTTGCGAGGACGAGTTAATGCCTCCACGACCACTGCCCGCGTTGTATTTTTTTCTGAAGCTGCTACTGCATCTTCCAAATCAAAAATAACCACGTCAGCACCAAGTAGAAGCGACTTTTCTACCTTTCTCGGATGATTGCCCGGTGCAAACAAAAGAGTGCGAAATAAGTTCATATCAAAATTTTTCTGAGATTAATTGCTCAATCACCTCAAAAAATATTGGCCTCAAGGTTGGTTAGTAGATTAAGTGAATTTACAAGCTGCCCCAATAGTCCGACCATAGAAGATCAAGTCACAGAGCAAGAAAGATCAGATCCTCTTGCGGTAAAGCGTTTGCCGTCGTCGGCTATCACCGCCCCCTTTCGAACTGCGGGTGAGTTTTATTCAATGTGTTCATGGTTCTTATCGGCAGTCGTAACGTCCGTGCCATTCCTAATAACAAAATCATCCATAGGCCAGATCTCGGCTTAATCAAACTTTGACGGCTTGTATAACAGCTTCAGTATAAGGCACCATCAATGCCCTACCTTTTTTAAGCCATCGGAACGCTAGGTAATGCGGAAAACTGTTGTTCCCACTGCTGATGTGCGAGTACCTAGTGCGGTAGATGGGCTTTCTGTATGGAGCAGTCACGATCTCATATCGAATTCTTCGTGGTTACACCATCTAAGTGCGGTAGACATCGCTGAATTGCGCTCCATTGCTGAATGTCTCGACACACCAGACCTCGATCTTCGACTAGTCGACAAATCTATCGCCGCCTTGCCGGGCCTTTCTCGGACATTGGCCGACCTTCATGAACGAATCGCGAACGGTATCGGCGTAGTGCAGATACGTGGGCTGCCGATTGACCAAATCGGACGACGCCATGCAGCCATAATCTTCTGGTGTATTTCGCAACACATCGGAGACCAAGTTGTTTCACAAAATGCACAGGGTCACCTGCTCGGTCACGTCCGAGATCTCGGTCAGTCGTTTTCCCAACCAAATAGTAGAGGCCCGTATACCAGTGAACGCATTGAATTCCATAGCGACGCTTGCGATACCGTTGGACTTCTCTGCCTGTGCCCGGCTATGACCGGTGGTGAAAGCAGCCTTGTCAGTGCTGGGCTTGTCTTCAACCAGATGCAGGCGCGCAGACCAGACCTGGTAAAGGCACTGCTAAAACCTGTGTATAGAGACCGCCGAGGTGAAATTCCGCCAGGCGCCGAACCTTGGTATGCGTTCCCCGTATTTAACTTTGCTGGCGGACTCCTGTCGGTCAATAACGAACCTTCTTACATTGATTCGGTAACCAGATTTTTTGACGATGATCCTAATACTCAAGCGCAGCATGAGGCTTTACAATTTTTAGAGACGATCGCGCATGACCATCATGTCGATATCCCGTTTGAAGCTGGCGACATGCAATTTGTTAACAACCACACGATTCTTCATTCTCGAAACGCCTTCGTCGATACTCAGGACCCAATGAAGAAGAGGCATCTTTTACGGATTTGGCTACTTGACTACGATGGATGGCCCGTCCCTAAAGACTATTACCTTCGCCATGGCGACGTATCTTCTCAACGACGGCCCGGCGGCATTACGGGACACAACACCACTTTGCATGCACCGCTTGATGACGTATAGAAAATCGTTCAGGCAACTGCCCAACAACGCAATAAAAGATAAATCTGACATGCCCTACATTAAAACAGACGACAATATCCAACTGTACTACGAAGAAGCCGGAGAGGGTGAGTGTCTACTCTTCATTCATGAGTTCGGAGGTGATCATCGCTCATGGGAACCTCAAGTCCGATTTTTCTCGAGGCGTTATCGCTGCCTCACCTATGGGGCACGCGGCTATCCGCCTTCCGATATCCCCGAACATGTTTCGGCTTATTCTCAAGAACGCGCCGTCCACGATGCAATTAACGTGCTCGATGGACTTGGCATCGAAAAGGCACATATCGTCGGCCTCTCAATGGGCGGCTTTACCGCGCTACACCTTGGTCTGCAACATCCGCAACGTACGCATTCCCTGGTGGTCGCCGGGTGCGGCTACGGCGCAGAAAAAGCACATGAAGACTATTTTAAGGGTGTCTCACAAGAAGTCGCCGAAAAATTTGAATCCCTCGGCAGTAAGGCTTTTGCGCCAATCTATGGAGCCGGTGCGGCACGTGTGCAATTTCAAATCAAGGACCCGCGCGGCTGGGCTGAGCTAGTCGACTGGCTTGGGCAACACTCAGCAGCTGGTGCAGCCAACACAATGCGCGGCATACAGCGCGAGCGACCATCGCTCTATGATCTCGAGCCCCAACTCACCAAATTGACAGTGCCAACACTGGTCATCAACGGTGACGAGGACGACCACTGCCTGCAGCCCGGTCTGTTTCTCAAAAGAACGATTCCCGCGTGTGGGTTACTGATCCTGCCAAAAACCGGCCACACCATAAACCTCGAGGAACCCAGTGCATTTAATACTGCCATCAGTGAGTTCCTGGCGCAGGTCGAAGCAGGGCGGTGGCTACCCCGGGATCCGCGTGCGGATCCGGCCCAGGTCATGCGGACCGACTAAACATCTCTTGTTGCCTTTCTTTTCAAGTCATTTCAGCGAGACGCATGACCGTACCGGCAAGCACACGTGCACCCTCAAACAAATGTTCCGCTTCGCAGGATTCAGCTTCGTTATGACTGATGCCTCCCTCGCAAGGGATAAAGATCATGCCGGTTGGGCACAGATAATTAATGTGCCGGGCATCGTGACCGGCCGCAGACGGCATGTCCAAATAGCTGATTGAAAGATCCTTTGCGATCGCCCTGATGGTGTCCCGGACTGCAACCGGAAATTCGAGCGCCGGATCATTCGATAGCTCCTTGACCGCAACCGTGCACGGGCCCTGATGCTGCGTACAGACGGGCTCGATGCTATCGCCGAGTCGCTGTAATACCGCATCATCAGGATGGCGAAGATCAATAGAGAAATGGACAGCGGCAGGAACAACAGACGGAGCGTTTGGTCGAACTTCAAAACGCCCAACAGTGAATTTCACAACATCCTCACTGTCATATATCGCATCATGCAGCGCACCGATCATGTTGACCGCCGCTACCAAAGCATCCTTCCGCATCGCCCTAGGCGAAGTGCCGGCATGATTTTCTTCACCATCTACCGTCACTCTGAAAACACGCTTTCCCTGAATGCCACTGACAACACCGATCACCTTTCGCTGTAGCTCTAAAATCGGACCTTGCTCGATATGGGCCTCGATATATGCTGCAAGGGAAAATCCAAGCGGTCGCTCACAGACCTCGGACTCCGCGCTGCGAATTGCTGCAACACTTTCGCCGACACTAACACCATCAGAGTCCCGAATCGCCAGCATCGCGTCAAGCTCTCTCTGACCCCTAAATACTGCCGATCCCATCATCCCGGGCGCGAATCTTGACCCCTCCTCATTGGTCCACGCGACGAGTTCAACTGAGCGATGTGGGCGGTAGCCCGTGGCATGCATTGCCTCAATTACTTCTAAAGCTGCAAGCACACCAAAGCTGCCGTCAAAGCGGCCGCCAGTTGGCTGAGTATCAATATGTGAACCCGTCACAACCGGCGCCAGGTCGCCATTCTCTCCCGGATACCGCAGAAAGAAATTACCGATCGCGTCACTGTAGGGCACTAGCCCGATTACGGACCCCCATTCGCGTAATTGCTTTCTCGCTAAAATTTCTTCTTTTGATAGCGCCTGCCGGTTAACACCACCTCTACTGGTCGCCCCAATCTCGGCTAAGCGCTCGTGGCGCTCCCACAACCGTGCCTGGTCAATTTGGCTGACAACTTGATTGATCGATGACATACGAAAACGTTCCTAGAACTGTTGCCCGACCTCGTTGAGGCCGCGGGCCATATCTACAGCAGCTGGTAATGCGTCGCAAAATGCTTCCACCCATTCGGTCGGCACTGTGGTGCTGACCTTCACGAATCGCCCTCCGAATCGCTGGGAGTGATAACCACCCTGTCGGATCATGATGTCTTCTCTCTGTAGTACTTGGACCAATGCATCCGGATTGATGCCTGCGCCACTCACGTCAATGATCATGAAATTACCGTTAGAGGGATAAATCGGCGTAATCAGCCCATCAATCTGGCAAGTGGCCGCATTGATCAAACTCTGATTAAGGCGTTGAACCTCCAAAACGTGGGGGAACCAGCGGGCTTTGACCTTTAGGCCAGCAATCGCTGCCCTCTGTGACAGAACATTGCTGCCGAGATTGTTCGGTGGTGCGGCGGCGAAGCGCTCAATTACATCAGCGGATGCCACCAGCGCACCGACCCGTAGGCCAGCCAATCCCAGCCACTTTGAAAAACTATATGTCGTAATTGTCCGTTCAGGATAGTGCAACGCGGCTAGAGAATGGTTGTAAGCGAAATGACGATAAGTGCAATCGTGAATCAGGTAAGCGCCGACTTCAGCGCAAATCCCAGCTAACTCAGTGATCTCCTCGGGGCTGTAGCAGATACCAAGTGGGTTGTTGGGATCAACCAAATAGACGACCCGAGTTGCGTCGGTCACAGCGTCCTGCAATTGTTCGATGGTCAATTTGAAATTTTGGGCAGAATCGTAAATAGGAATCTCATCGATAGTCGCCCCAGCTTCATCCGCAAAACGAACCGGCCACTGCCAGCCGGGGTCCGTCGTAATGAAATGATCCCCTGGCCTCACCAATGTTCGACAAGCATGATAGAGCCCTTCGATTGCGCCATCGGTCACCATGACACTAAGATCGTTCAGACCAAGATCAGCAAGGATGAGCTGCCTCAGTTCCTCGATACCCAGAGGCGGCGCATAAAGGCGAATCGCATCATCAACCACGGCGTCGCTGATTGCCTGCTTGACTTCTTCGGGCAACGGCAGGTGATTAGTATTCTGGCCTAACCAACGCAGATTCGGATTACGCGACAGCTTGTCGAAATAGGCGTTCTTAATCTCGAATTGATGCATATCAGTCTCTTGGTCGCGCACTTTGGAGCGAGCAATATAAAGTTAAGCACAGGGAACTGCGCGTCCGCATAGGTTACTCTATCGTTTTGACCGATAACACGCGCGACTACATCAAGAAAATGTTAGAGATTTGGGGACGACCGACATCAATCTGCACCCAGCGTGTATTGTGGGCCTGCAATGAACTCTCACTTGAGTATCAGCTGACCCTCGCGAGCGCGACGATGGGACCGACCGGTCACGTTTCAACGGGTGCATCGCCCTTTGGCGTTGTCGATACCCCTGTATACGAGGCGCTCAACCCCAACCGCACTGTGCCTATGATCAAGGATGGCGACTACACGCTTTGGGAGTCAAATGCCATCGTCACGTACCTCGCCATGCAATACGGTGCCGAACTGCTATATCAGAGCAACAATCATGTGCTGGCCCATGCGAGCCAGTGGATGGCATGGACAAACGAGCACCTTGAGCCGCCTTTGCACACATTGGTGATGGAATTGGTGCGACTGGACCCGCCACTAAGAGATGTCGCGAACGTCGAACCCGCACAGGATGAAGTAAGAAGGTGGATCAAGATCTTGGATTCACATCTTGCTACAAATCCCTTCATCTGCGGCGAGCATTTTAGCCTCGGCGATATCACGACAGGAGCGTCAACCTATCGGGCTAACCTGCTGGGCGTAAGTTCTGATGATTTCATCAACGTCGCCAAATGGCAAAACAAACTCTCCGAGCGAATTGGTTTTCAGCTCCACATCGCGCCCAATGAGTTTCACATCGGATAACAATCGACTACATCCATGCGGCGTATTGCCTTCGATATTGGTGGGACTTGCACCGAATTTGTTTTAGCCGGCTGCACGGCGCCGATGTGGAATCCGGACTGGTATTCAGAATCGCTGCCCGTGACATCTACGGTATAGATCTGGACTAGACCACCGATCGACGAGCCGTGATACCGCCGTCGACAGTGACCACACATCCCGAAATATACGCCGCCCGTTCAGACGCCATAAACGCGATCAGATCGGCGACCTCCTCGGCTGTGCCACCGCGACCGCCCGGAAAACGGCCAAGAAGCTCTTGCCATCTATTTTGATCTCCGAGCATCTGACCGGCTCGCTGTTTAAGCATCTTTTCCATGCGACCCGTATCAATCGGACCCGGATTAACCGCCACGACACGCACACCGTGGTCAAGGCTTCGGCCGCCCAGTGCCCTGGAGAAAGCCATCAGACTGGCGTTACCAGAGGAACCCGCAATATAGTCTATGTCCGGGTTTTCGCCCGAATTACCGATGTTGTTAATGATCACACCGCTCTTGCGCTCGGTCATGTGCTTGTAAAAGACGCGGCACATATTGATGTAACCAAAGACTTTCAGCTCCCAACCGGCGCGCCAAGCCTCATCGCTAACAGTTTCCATCGATCCCGATGGGATTGCACCGGCGTTATTGACTAAAATATCAACGTCGATTGTTGCATCAATTAATGTCTGTCGCGCTCCCGTATCCGTCAAATCAAGTGTATGGGTTTGAACAGTACAGTCACTGCTCGATTCGATTCGCGTTTTGAGGGACTCCAGCAAATTACCGGAGCGCGCCGTCACGTGAACAAGGCCAGCCCCTTCGCGTGCAAAAACCTCAGCAGTTGCCTCACCGATTCCCATCGATGCACCAGTAACGAGAATTTTCTTGCCAGTCAGATTTAATTCCAAGGTTACACCCCCGATTTTTTGTCTTTCGTCAAATCAGTACGGCTCAAGCATGGAGGATTGGTTTTAAAATAGCGTCAATCGGACAATCAAGATCGAGCGGTCCCATGCAGTGGCCGATGGATTTTACCCGGCCGGCGTCAATCGAGCAGGTTCGGAGGCCGCAAGTGATAATTGCGGCACCAGCCGATTCATCGACCCAATTGGTGAAGTCATCTCCCAAGCAGGCGACACAGATGAAATTCTGCTAGCAGATCTACCAGCACAAATAATAGAGCAGATGCGGCGAATCTAGCCGTTTTTCCATGATCACAGACCCGATTCATACGGCACTATCGTTGCTCCCTAACCACGATAAGACGCAGGTCATAAAGGCAAGCTCGCGATGAAAAAAAGCCAATCCCGCATTTTGACTACGCACGCAGGTAGCTTGCCTCGACCGTTGGCCTTGACTGACCTGTATGCAAAGCGCGCTAAAGGTCAATCAATCGACGATGCGGCACTCGCCACAATGGTGTCCACTGCCGTTAGTCAGATCGTACCAAAGCAAATCGAAGCGGGGCTGGATGTGGTCAACAATGGAGAACAGTCACGCGAGGCATTCTTTTTGTACGTCCAACACCGCATGAGCGGCTTTGAACCGGGTGGTAGCCGTCAGCGCTGGCGGGACGTCACCCGTTATTCACAATTTTATGAGTCAAGAGAAAGAGCGCTGAAAAGCAGAAATGTGGTATCCAATATGGCACCTCCCAAGGTCACTGGCGAAGTCAGCTATCTGGACCCGGCCCTGATTGAGTCTGAATGCCTCGAGTTCAAACAAGTCCTCGACACGCATCGGGGCGATTACGCTGAAGCATTCATGACCGCTCCATCGCCTGGGATTATCGCCAGTGCGATCCCTAATCAACACTATGATAGCTTCAGCTCATACCTGCAGGCCATCACCAACGCCCTTGCGCACGAGTACCATTGCATCGTCGACAAGGGCTTCATTCTGCAGCTTGATTGTCCAGATCTGGCGATGGAACGTCACATCAGTTTTGCCGATCGCCCGATCAACGACTTCATCGAGTTTGTTGAACAAATTATTGATGCAATAAACGGTGCACTAGCGTCGATACCACCCGAGCAAGTTCGCCTGCATGTGTGCTGGGGAAACTACGAGGGCCCGCACGACCTTGATGTTCCACTTGACGACATTCTAAAACCGATCCTCGACGCCCGGGTCGGCGCATTCCTTTTTCCGCTTGCGAATCCCCGCCACGCACACGAGCACCGTTGTTTTCGAGGGGATCTACTGCGCGACGACCAGCTACTCATCGCTGGTGTAATCGACACGACAACCAATTACATTGAACATCCCCAAGTTGTCGCTGATCGGATCGTGCTCGCTGCCCAAGCTATTGGCAATCCACAAAGGGTGCTCGCCGGTACTGACTGTGGATTTGACACCTCAGCTGGCATGGGCCGTGTGAGCGAAGATATCGTATGGGCAAAACTGCGGGTGCTTCATGAAGGTGCTGCACTAGCAACTGAGCAACTGTTTTAAGTTGACGAAATTAACCTAACCTCGATCGGAGTTATTCCTAATATGATCAAAAGACATGGACGCTACGACCATTCATCTATCGTCAGCCGCTCGGACTACAACTGGCCCAACGGTACCCGTCTTGCAGTTTATGTCGCTCTAAACGTAGAGGTCTTCAGCTACGGAGAGGGCAAGGGTGCCGGTGTGGCACCACCCGAACAAGCCAAGAGTGACAGCGTTTATTCGTGGCGCGACTACGGAAATCGGGTCGGAATTTGGCGCTTATTTGATTTGTTTGATGCGCTCAATATCCCAATCGAAGCCCAAATGAACTCGGCTATCTATGACGAGTGTCCCGACATTGCGGAAGCATTACGAATTAGAGGCGCAGAAATCCTTGGTCACGGTATTACGAATGCAGACGAACAAGGTCATCTACGTGAACATTTGGAAAGAGAGATGATTCAACACGTGACTGCCACCATCGCGAAACACGAAGGCAAAGCACCCTTGGGCTGGATGAGTCCGTGGTTGTCGAATAGCGCGGTTACGCCTGACCTGCTACAGGAAACGGGCTACCGGTATTTCATGGACTGGACCAGCGATGATCAACCTTTCTGGATGAAGACGCGTAAAGGCCGCATCCTGTCAATGCCTTACCCCATCGAACTAAATGACAACCGCGGCCTGATCTGGTACCACTATTCATCGAGCGATTATGTGGACATGCTGATCGATCAGTTCGACGAGATGCTCGAGCAATCCGAGCAACAGCCATTGGTATGCGCGATATCTCTGCATCCGTTTGTCGTCGGCCGACCGTACCGTCTTCGTGCATTACGACGCGCTTTTGAACACATGCTGCAACAGCGTAACCGTATTTGGCTCACGAACCCTGGCGAGATTTGTAAGCACATCGAGTCATTGCCGAGTGGCACCGTGCCGGGCGGCTGACCATCGACCGCGAGGGGCTAAGGTGCCCCGACAAGACCTGCATCGTGCAAGCGACCGATCTCCGCACCACTGAATCCGAGTAGTTCAGCCAGCACCTCGTCAGTGTGCTGACCGATGGCTGGTGCGGGTCTAACGTCTAGTCGCGGCGAGGCACCGAAATCGGCGCTGCAGCCCGGCATCAAGTAGGTCCCCACGCCGGGCTGTTCGACCTTCTGAAACATCGGGTTGGCCTCCGAGCAGCGCGGGTCTTCGTCAAGCAATTGCTGGAACGACTGATAGGGGCCCCAACACACGCCAGCGGCATCGAAGCACTCGGCAATTTGTGACAAGCTGCGTTTTTCACACCAATTCTGAATCAGTGACGAGATCGCCTCGCGCGCCTCGAAACGATCTCCTTCTCGATCAAAATCAAGTTCGAAAATACCTTCCAGCATGTCCATCTTTTCGGCCAGCCCCGTTGCTTCGCAAAGGTTGCGCCATTGTCGCCGGCTGATCGCCACCACCATCACGCGGCGTGAATCAGCGGTCTCGAAATCCCGGCCAAAGGCACCGAACAGATGATTGCCATGGGCCCGCCGCACGTCTTCACCGTACTCCGTCTCAGCGATAAAACCAAGATGACCGACCATCGCCAGTGCCACATCCGAAAGTGACAAGCGCACGTATTGACCTTCACCACTCGCTCTGCGATGCCGCTCGGCGGCGAGAATCGCAACCGCCGCACTTAATCCTGCACTAATGTCCCAGGCCGGTAGGACATGGTTGACCGGTGCATTGTCGTGGCCCTCACCGGTAATTTGCGGCAGGCCGACTGCGCAATTGACCGTGTAATCCAGTGCCGTAGAACCATCCCGGTTACCGACGATATTGACCATGATGAGGTCGGCACGCCGTTCGACAAGGCCATCGTAAGCCAACCACCCTCGAGCGGGGAAATTGGACAACAAGATCCCCGCATCGTCGCCCGGCGCGGTAATGATTTCACGCGCCAGCGCCTGGCCCTCGGGCGCACGAAGATCGATCGCTATCGAGCGTTTCGACTTATTCAATCCGGCCCAATAGAGGCTCCGGCCGCTCTCGCTGAGCGGCCAACGTTGGCTGTCGAGACCACCCCCAATTGGGTCGATGCGAATGACGTCCGCACCCATCTGAGCAAGGGTCAATCCACCGAGCGGTGCGGCTACAAACGCCACGCTCTCGACAATTCTGAGTCCAGTCAGCAGTGAGTTCATGGTGCAGGGCTCCTTAAGTCCTCGAAAGTATCCATATACCGTAACGAACGGACGGTTTCTTGACGCGAGTGCGGGCAATCAAGATAGTCGCCGGATTCTTTTTCTGTCAGCCTTATAGTATCTAACGACCAGACTTAGACCGAAAGCGTGCTTGCCCCAGGCTAAGCGCTCCTGAATCTTCCACTCATCCCAAACAAATTTTGCATACGACATGAAATACAAAGAAATAATTTATGAAGTTCGAGACGGCGTCGCATGGGTGATTATCAACCGGCCACGCTATCGCAATGCGTTTCGTGAACAAACCCTCGACGAGCTGGCCGATGCATTGAGTGCAACCCGTGAAGACCCGTCAATTGCTTGCGCAGTGGTCACTGGTGCGGGTGACAAAGCATTTTCCGCCGGCGGTGACTTTCACGCCATGATGCGCTTGAACAAGGCGAATTCCTACATGTGGAATGACAGAATGTTGCGTCTTGCGATGACGATTCGTGGGCTACCCATTCCCGTTATCGCGATGGTCCACGGTCCCTGCGTGGGTGGAGGCCACGAGTTGGCACTGTGGTGCGATCTGGTAATCGCGGCTGATGATGCGGTGTTCGGACAGACCGGTGCCAGGGTGGGCGCTTGCCCAACGGTCGGCGCAACGCAGTACATACCAAGGATCATCGGGGAGCGCTTGGCTCGCGAGATGATTTTTCTGTGTCGCACCTTCGGCGCGGAAGAAGCAGTAGCCATTGGCCTGATCAACCGCTGTGTCCCCAAAGCGCAACTCCAAGCAGCCACTGAGGAATGGTGCGAAGCCATCAAAGGCTTCAGTAGCCAGACTTTGCGCGCGACCAAGAAGTCTCTCAACAGCGAGTCTGATGAACTTTATGCGTCTTGGCAGCAGGGCATGGAATTACTCGCCAATGTCTGGGGTACCGAGGAGTCTCTTGAAGGCATGCAGGCCTTCCTCGACAAACGCAAACCTAACTTCCAGCAATTTCGTGACCGCAATCGCGAACTTATGCAGGACTATCTGGGCGGACTTGAGCGCGACGAAAACCAGGCGCCGACATGAGGACCGCCGCCGCGACACAGCGCGGACCTCTGGCTGGTGTTCGAGTGTTGGACATCACCCGAGTACTGGCCGGACCCTTCTGCACGATGAACCTCGGCGATATGGGTGCGGATATCATTAAACTCGAAACACCTGGTCAAGGCGACGACACACGGCACTGGGGCCCGCCCTTTGTCGGCAATCAGGCGGCCTATTTTCTAGGCGTAAACAGAAACAAGCGCAGCCTGACACTGAATATGAAAAGCAGCGATGGCGTCGCCATTTTCAAGAAACTGGTCACCACCTGCGACGTGCTAATTGAAAATCTGAAGCTCGGCACACTGGAATCGTGGGGTCTTGACGCAGTATGGTTCGAAACCAATACACCAACATTAATTCGCTGCAATATAAGCGGCTACGGCACGACCGGGCCCCGCGCCGGTCAACCTGGATATGACGTGATCCTGCAGGCTGAATGTGGGTTGATGAGTATCACCGGCGATACCGATGGCGCGGCAATGAAATTCGGCGTGCCGATTGTCGACCTATGTACAGGGCTATACGCCACCAACGGTATCGTTGCGGCCTTGCACTCCCGTCGTGAAACAGGCCAAGGCCAGCGCGTCGAGGTTTCACTGCACGACACTGGCCTCGCCTTGCTTTCCAACGTTGCGTCCAATTACCTAGCCACTGGGGAAGATGCCCCACGGTTGGGCAATGGGCACCCCAATTGCGCACCGTATAACGTGTATCCAACCCGTGATGGCGAAATTGTAGTGACGATCGGCAATGATGCTGCATTTGAACGCTTCGCACGAGTGCTTGATCAAGAGGCATGGTTGTCTGACAAGCGGTTTATTCGAAACGCTGACCGCGTTACCCACCGCTCACAGATCGATGCGGCAGTGACCAAAGTTCTGGGTAGTGCGGACAGTCGTCACTGGCTGAAGAAATTCCGACAGGCTAATATCGCCGCCGCTGAAGTGGCCTCTGTTGCAGAAGCGCTAACCAGTGAACAGTCGAGTGCTCGCCAGATGACCGAAACGATTTCTGATGACCGGGGCCAGCCGTTGCGACTAACGGGCATCCCGGTCAAATTTTCGCACACACCAGCAGGCATCGATCAGGCACCACCGGCGCTCGGTGCACACACACGAGAGATTCTTGAACACGAACTAGGCATCGAGGTCGACGCAATCGAACGGCTGCGTGTCGCCGGTGTGATCTAGGCCTACATCAAAAAAGGAGGCGCATATGTTCTGGGTGGGGGTCGATGTAGGCGGCACGTTTACAGACATCGTGGTCTATGACGATGAATCAGGTGCTGTGCTCGCTGGCAAAAGTCCTTCGACACCGGCCAACCCGGCCGATGGAGTGCTCAATGCACTTGAGCAGCTTTCCGTAGATCTTGCCTTTGTCTCTTCTTTCCGCCACGGCGCAACAGTCGCCACCAACACGGCTCTTGAACGCAAGGGGGCCTCCCTCGGAGTCATCACGACACGGGGGTTTCGTGACGTGCTCATCATTGGCCGCGGCAACCGGACCCGTTTATACGACATCAAGGCAGTGCGCCCAGCGGGTTTGATTAAGCGATCACGTGTTATTGAAGTCGGTGAGCGCGTGGGGCCCGACGGCGCAGTACGGATCGCGTTGGACGAAGACGAAGTCGTTACCGCCACAAAGCGGCTGCGCGATCTTGGTGTTGAATCGATTGCCGTTTGTTTCCTTCACAGTTATGCCAATCCCCAACCTGAGCTCGATGCCGCACAGATTGTTGCAACCACCTGGCCCGGCGTACCCGTGTATACCTCGGCTGCCGTGCTCTCCGAACACCGTGAATATGAGCGTTTCTCGACTGCCGCACTGAATGCTTACATCGCACCGCGCATGTCCGGCTACCTCGATGACCTGGCCACTCGGCTCGGCAAACGCGGTCTTACCAGCCGGCCAGAGATCATGACCTCGAACGGTGGCTCATGGCCGTTTGATGAGATGGCTCAACTGCCCGTTCACTCGATGCTTTCCGGTCCTGCCGGCGGTGTCACCGGGGCTGTCGAGTTCGCTAGTACCCTTGGCATCAGCAACCTGATCACCTATGACATGGGGGGCACCAGTACCGACACTTGCCTGATCCGCAACGGTCGTTATGCCCTGGCCAGCGAGGGTATGGTCGGTGGACTACCTAATCGCGCACCTAGTATAGAGATCAATACGGTTGGCGCCGGTGGTGGGTCGCTGGCTTATCTTGGCGAAGGCGGCTTTCTCAATGTCGGCCCCCGTTCTGCCGGCGCCCGGCCCGGTCCTGCCTGCTATGGCCATGGTGGTAGTGAGCCGACGGTCACCGATGCCAACGTTGTCCTCGGGCGTTTTCGACCGCAGCAAGCCCTTGGTGGAGAAATCCAGATCGATATCGAGGCCGCCAATCAGGCGATCGATCGCCTTGCTGGTTCGCTGAGCCTAAACCGACTGCAAACAGCGGAGGGGATCATCCAGATCGCGGTCGCACGCATGACTGTGGCAATCAAGGAAATCTCCGTCATGCGCGGAATAGACCCGCGTGAGTATTCACTGCTTGCCTATGGCGGGGCAGGACCGCTACACGCCGCGATGATTGCCCACGAACTGGGCATAGGCCGGGTTGTTATACCGCCGTTGTCGGGAAATTTCTCTGCCTACGGCCTGTTGGTCGCCGATCGGCGTCGTGACCGATCGAGGACCTGGCAACGGCCTCTCGCAGACATTTCAGTGGCGGCTCTCAATGAAGTACTCGACCCCATGCGTCAAGCGGCCGAGCAGGAATTGCTTGCTGATGGTTTTCTGCCGAATCAAATTCGCATTGAAACTGCTGCCGACATGCGCTACCAGGGACAAGCCTTTGAACTGACCACACCACTACCTGTGGAAATCAAAAGCGTGAAACAACTCGAAGACGCTTTCCGACAGGTCTACGAAGAACGCTATACCCATGCCGATGACGGCGCGGTTGAATGTGTGGCATTGCGAGTGGCCGCTTATGGTGAAACCGCCAAGCCACGCTTACCCGAGGTCGACAACAACAAGGCGCTTTCAAGCGCCTTGATCGACCGCCGCCCGTGCCAGTTCGCCGGCGAAGCAATCGAAACCCATGTTTACCAGCGCGAGCAGCTGCCTGCCGCGGCGCGTCTCAACGGCCCTGTCTTGGTCGAAGAAAACGGTGCAACGACACTGGTGCCACCCGGTTTCACCGTTATCCATCACCAGACCGGTGCACTTGTGCTGGAGCACGCGGCCGCTTCCAAGGACAGCACCGAATGAACAATATTGATCCAATTACCCTGGAAGTCGTCACTGAAGGGCTCATCTCGGTCGTGCGGGAAATGCGGGCCACCGTATTTCTCACCGCCCGTTCGGTCGCCATATATGAAGCACGCGATTTCTCATGTGGTCTGTTTGATGCGAAGGGCCAAGTCGTTGCCCAGTCTGAAGATATCGGCTCTCATGTCGTGCCGCTGCCGTGGTCAGTTGAGTCGTCACTAGCCCTGCTCGGCGACGATCTCTCGCCGGGTGATGTCATTGTGATGAATGATCCTTATCTCGGCGGTACTCACTTAAACGACGTGACCTTGATCTATCCGGTCTTCCACGACGGCGAATTGGTGTTTTTTCCAGCAGTCCGTGAGCACTGGGCAGACGTCGGCGGCGCTGTGCCCGGCTCGATGTCTGGTTCGGCCACGGAAATCTACCAGGAAGGCTTGCGTATCCCGCCAGTGAAACTGGTTGAACAAGGTGAGATCAACCACGCTGCGATGGAAATACTGCTGTCCAACATGCGAGTTCGCGACGAGCGCATCGGAGATTTCAATTCAGGCCTCGCTGCTTGTCGAACTGCGGAAAGACGCATTCGTGAACTGATCGAGCGCTATGACATCACCACTCTGCTGTCTGGCGTAGAACGCAACCTCGAACGCTCCGAAACGCGTATGCGTGCACAGATTGAAAAATTACCAGACGGCGAATACTTCTATGAAGATTATCTCGAGACCTTCGGGTCTCCGCCGGATTACCGACTGGAACCGCTGCTGCTGCCGCTGCGCCTGAGCGTAAAAGGGGAAATGCTGACGGCCGATTTCACAGGTGCCGCACCGCAGGCCCCCGCACCGGTCAATTCTACTCTCGCGGTAACGGCGGCCTCAGTATTTATCACCTTGAAATCAATGTTCGATCCCACACAAGCGCTCAACCATGGGTCGTTCCGCCCGGTGTCGGTGATTGCACCCAAAGGCACCATCGTCAATGTAACTCACCCAGCTCCCGCCGGATCACATGGCGAGATCCGCAAGCGCGTGATCGCCACGATGCTGGGCGCACTCGCTCACGCCTGTCCTGAACTCTCCTCTGCGGATATCCATCGCACGTCATTTCACAATCTGATCGGCGGTATCGACTCCGAGACCGGCAAAGAATATGTACATTACGAGTGGGCCTCCGGCGGCAACGGCGCTTTTCTCGAAAATGATGGGCCCAGTTCCATGGCAGCGATTGACTGGGGTGATCTTTGCACAGTGCAATCCGCCGAGGTCATGGAAACCCGCTACCCCCTGCATGTGCAATGGACAAAGCAAGCTATGGATTCGGGTGGCCCCGGTCGCACGAGAGGCGGCCTCGGTACCCGCCGTGCACTGCAACTGACGCGCGGACAAGCCAGCTATTCGCTCCTCTCAGATGGTGCGGTGGTTCCACCTTTCGGAATCCTGGGTGGACAGAGCGCAGCTCCCGTGGGCAGTTATGTGCATCAGAACGGCCAGGACCTTCCTTTTCCCACACCAGGCAAGATTGGTGGCCATCCGGTTACCAGCGGAGAGATTATCGTGCTGCAAAGCGCTGGCGGCGGCGGTTATGGTGACCCGCTGTCTCGCGATCCTGCGGTGGTCCTCGAAGACATCGAGGAGGGCTATGTCTCCATTGAACAAGCGCGCATCAGTTACGGCGTCATCGTCATCGATGATAAGGTGGATGAAGCAGCGACCAACGCCGAACGTACGCGTCAGAGCAACAAACGCCACCAGGTATGTCTGACCGGTCCCATCGATACCTCAGCGTATGAAGCAATCGGCCGTGGTCAGAAACGTGTGGCGCGGTTGCATCCGGACGACGCGAGTGCAATCCAAGTCGTTGAGGACCAGATGGTGGAATTGCTCACCAACAAAGGTGCGCCAATCAGAGCCTGGGCGCGAATCGATTCCGATGCAACGGCCGGCCAGCTGGCTTTGGACCGACACGGCTATGAACTGCTGCGTGTTGAAGCTGGCACGCACATCGTGATCCGGGCTCTGTTCTATCCTCAGTTGTCATAGCTCGTTGGCGGGTGTTGTCTTTCAGTCTAAGTTCGCCAGAACTGTCGCGGCCGCCTCGGCTGCACCAGGGCCATGTGGAATACGCAACGCCTTCAAGCCACTGTTGATGGTCGCTAAAGCGCCAAGCAACATGGGCGGATTCAGGTGACCCATGTGACCGATGCGGAACACCGAACGGCCATCCATGAATTCAGGCAGATCAAAGCCCAGACCAAGGCCCAAGATCAAGCCGGCCTGGTCCTCACACCAACGTCGCAAGGCCAGCATATCGTGCCCATCCGCCCGGATCGTAGTGACTGCATGGGATCGACTTGCAGGATCTTCTATGTTGCAGCGCAGTGGGCCAGCACTGCTCCATGCAGACACCGCCGACCAAACGGCGCGCGCGTGCACCGCATGGCGGGACCAAATCGCCTCTCGGCCTTCCTCCGTGATCATGTCTAGCGCTGTTCGCTGCGCAAAAAGTAGATGGGTCGGAGCGGTACCAAAAAACCGCTCGTAAAAACGTTGTGGCTCGATACGCGGCGACCAGTCCCAATAGGGTGAACGCACAGGATTGTGCCGTGCGACCTCTGCGGCTTTGTCATTGAACATAATGTAGGCCAAACCCGGCGGCGTCATCAGACCCTTCTGACACGCCGTCACTGTCACATCGACACCCCATTCATCCATTTGGTAACGATCACAACAAAAAGAAGCAATGCAGTCGACCAGCAGCAAGGCTGGGTGGCCGACATCATCGATCGCGGCCCGCAGCCGAGGAATGTCGTTGCGAACGGAACTGGAAGTATCCACATGCACCACCAACACGGCCTTGATGCGCCGATCCCGATCAGCGCTCAATCGTTCACTGAGCATTGCCGGATCGACTTCCGTGTGGCGACCAAACTCCAGCACCTCGGCTTGCAGGCCCATTGCCTGACCAACCTCGGCCCAGCCGTGACCAAAGGTGCCGCTGGCCAGAGACAAGACCGTGTCGCCGGCTTGAAAAAGATTACTCAGCGCAGCCTCCCACACGCCGTGGCCATTGGACACATAAATGGCCGCCTCACCCGCAGTGCCGGCCAACTGGCCGAGATCCTGGAGAATACTGTCGGTAATGTGAACCAGTTCGCCTTCGTAAATATTGGGTGCCGGCCGCTGCATCGCTTGCAAGACACGATCGGGAATCACTGACGGACCGGGTGTCAACACCAGATCCCTACCATGGGCAAACGACATAAACACCTGCTCCTTCGAGTTTGACTGCGGTGAGATTTTACCCAACCGTCGCGACAAGGCTTTCAAGCATTTTTCTTGCTCTCGGGAAGCTACCTTGTCCAGGCCACTGCCATCTTTCGCCGCCTCTGCCACCATCACTACTGACAGCTACAGTCATTTGAACCACCTGGCTAGCGGTTCATCACTGCCGCGAACTGGCGCAACGTTTCGATCTGGTCGTCAAGGGAAGTAATCCTGTACATCGGGTAAAGCAGCACCCGTGTCGCGCCCAAACCAGCCCAGCTGTCGGCAGCGCGAGCCCAAGCGTCTGGATCCAGTTGATCCATACGCAGCCACGCCTCCAGGCCGAAATCACCGGACGTACGTCCCCAGGATTCGAGCTCGGAATAAAGCAAAGCAAGTTTCTGTTCAGCAGCTGCATCGGGACGCATGATCGGCATCCAACCATCGCCTAAGCGCGCAGCGCGCTTGATGACCGCATCGGATGAACCACCAAACCAGACTGGGATCGGCCGCTGCACTGGTAGTGGATTGATGTTCACCGAGCGCAGGTCATGGAACTCACCGTCAAAACTGACCAGGTCCTGTGTCCACAAGGCGCGCAGTACTTCGACCTGCTCGGCCTGACAAGCGCCGCGACGCTTCCAATCCATTCCGAGTGCCTGGTACTCGACCGGATTCCAGCCAACCCCAATTCCCAAACGCAAGCGCCCACCGGACAAGATGTCGACTTCGGCGGCCTGCTTAGCCACCACGCCGGTTTGCCGCTGGGGCAGGATCAACACACCGGTGGTGAGCTCTATTGCATTTGTCGCAGCGGCTAGAAAGCCAAGCATGACAAACGTTTCATGAAACGGATCCTTATCGCTGTAAAGCGGCGTCCATCCGTCCCGCGGAGTAACTCCGAATACGTGATCGGGTACTTCGATACTGGCGTAGCCGAGCTCTTCTGCCGCCTGACTCCAGTCGCGGACCTTGAACGGGTCATGACCAATATCACGTGTGGGAAAAAACGCACATATATCCATCAACATTGTCCTCGAGTGTGGTCGGTTCTAGGTACACAACCTTAAAACGTGTCTTCAACGGTCAAGATCCAGCAACGCGACCGTTGACGGTTACGACAAGCGCGCTGCTTTTGAGCCAGATTGACGGTTTTGCAATGCCTATTCGTCATGACGGTTAAACAGCGATTCCAGCGTTTCGCCAGAATCAGCCGTTGCGCTACCCTCAGATCCGCTCAAATCAGCGAATAAAGAATCCAGCCGTGCCCGCGCATCCACGCTTGCACCGGTCGTGCGAACCACCTCAGTGGGCGTGGTCGGTTTGAACCAGTCACAAAAATTGGCCTTTCCCCGATCAATCACTGATTCGGCTCGCGGTTCGTTGCAGTCAGAACGCAAGTTCGGATTATCGAACCGGCACAGCCGGCATACGTGCAGCGCGGCACGGCAGTTGCGGCATTCGGCGTAGGTCGATAGCGGCAACGGCTCGTCTGCTAACGACGCGCCACATTGCCAACAAACCAGCTTGCTCGATTTCAATTCCATAAAGTCACCACCGATCCGCCTGACATATCCCGCACGCTTAGGCTACAGTGCCACGGACATATTGTGCAATGCAGTCGGGTCAGAACCGCACTTTAATGTGGCACTAGGGCAGACCAATGATGAATGAAAACGATTTTTACAATGACTTGGGCGGCACTTTAAACGCCGCCTGGCAATTGCTGCAGGATGCAATCAACGACCCTACCTCGCCAGCTCGCACACCTGTGCTGGTGAGCCACACGGCCGACGGCCGTGTGGATGGTCGATCGGTGGTCCTTAGAAGCTGCGACCGCGGAAAACGGCAGTTGAAGCATCACACCGACATTCGCTCCGCCAAGGTCGCTGAGTTGAGAGCTCGTCCCGATTGCACGCTGGTTGTCTACCACCCGGCGCCCAACATTCAACTGCGCCTCGGCGCCCTAGCAACAGTGCACCACGACGACGAGGCAACCCGCAACATGTGGGCCACATTGCCCGGGCCCAATCGCTGTAACTACTTGACCGATCCTGCACCAGGATCGACCTCGACTGAAGCCACCGATGGTCGTCCTGTGATTACCGCAGAGTCAGTGCCGAGCGAAGCACAAGAGGCGATTGCCTACGCCAACTTCGCCGTCATCGATTTCACCATCGATCGCCTGGAATGGCTTTATCTGCCACGCCGTGGTCACCGCCGCGCCTGTTTTAGATGGGATAAAGACGGCGTACTGCACAGCGACTGGCTTATTCCGTGAGCCGTGCGCAAGTATCGGCAAGGCACAAACAGGAAAAAGCACACACCGTTCAGCGGTTCACGATCATGGCGCAGCCCGGGGATCAGATCGAAGTCAACAACGGCCACAGATTGTCCGCCCCTTGCTGACATATGTGTTTTCCCAAGCGGGTTGCCCACACCCGCTCGGAGTAAAAGTCATCCCGCCAAGTCCACAGGCGCCGTGTGCGCTGGTGTAGGCTGTATTCGCGCGTGTAACCGATCGCACCATGAACCTGATGGGCGATCGCCGCGCCAGCGCCGGCCGCTTCACCAGCGCGAATTTTGGCAGATGCCACCGCCACAAAAGCGCTCGGCGTGTCGACACCATGATGAACGATGGCCTTCATCGCGCTATCGGCGGCGGCACCGGCGGCCGCCACTTCACCAGCCAGCACTGCCAGGTTATGCTGCACGGCCTGAAACTTTGCAATTGGGCGCCCAAACTGGATTCGCGTCTTTGCATATTCCGTCGACTGCGTGAGTAGAAACTCAAGTGCCCCGGCAATCTGCTGGGCGCGAACTGCAGCCCCCATCAACAACATGGTGTCGTGCCACTCACTGCCATCGGCAATCGCGACGGGCTTCCCAGAAAAGGTTGCGTCCGCATCAAGTCCGGGCACAGCACCAGCGCTTTCATTCACACGCCAGGCGCTGTCATCGAAAAGAGCCAATCCGATACCGTCAGCTGTCTCAATCGTGCTCACCACGTGACTTGCGCTGCGAATGAAAGGCACTCGCCGCACGCGACCCTCAAAACCGCCCGCAGCGCTAATGTGCAGGTTCGCGTTTCCGTCTACCGGTGCGACGGTGAGCGGACCGGCCGGCGGGGCCAGGCCGGCGACTGACAGCAGATGACCCGCAAGCAGCGTCTCGACCAGCGGCGCCGGCACAGCGTAGCGGCCGGCCAGGCGCGCGATGGCAAAGCCGTCTGCAAGCGAAGCACCGCTACCACCTAAAGCCTCGGGCACCCAGGCCCGGGACAGCCCTGTCTCCTCAAGCGATTGCCACAGCGTCGCTGGCCACTCACCATCCTCAGCCGCGCTGATGACCTCGGCAGGACACTGCGCGGTAAGTAGTCGATCAAGTGTTGCAATAACCAAGGGATCCGGTTGAATCATAATCTCGCCAGTTACTCGTCGATGGGCTCCCGCGATTGGCGCTCAACGACTGAATTGCGGACAATCGGGATTTTACGCCGATCCAGCAGCACAAGCCGATGACCAGCGCTATCCACTTCGACCCGGTTCAATTGCCCGCCGCAGCGGAAGCGATGCGCGAACGCGTGCGTGAGTTTCTCGATTGCGAAGCAAGTGCCGGCAGTTTTTCCCCCAACGGCTTTGGAATGACCGGACATTCACCAGAGTTCAGCCGACGTTGCGGTGCTGCCGGGTTTATCGGCATGACCTGGCCGCGACAATACGGCGGCGGAGAACATAGCTTTCTTGAACGTTTCGTCGTGACCGAAGAAATGATCGCCGCCGGAGCGCCCGTCTGGGCACATTGGGTTGCCGACCGCCAAAGCGGTCCAGTACTGATCCACTACGGTCATGATGCGATACGTCAATCGGTGCTGCCGAGAATCGTTGCCGGGGAGTGTTAGTTCTGCATTGGCATGAGTGAGCCAGATTCTGGTTCCGATTTATTCTCGTTGCGTTCGAAAGCCGAGCCGGTCGACGGTGGATGGTCAGTCAACGGGCGCAAGATCTGGACGAGTAATGCCCACCGCTCCCACTACATGATCGCTTTGCTGCGTACCGCAGCGCCGACCGACGACAACCGCCGTCACGGACTAACGCAGTTCCTGATTCCGATGGATTCGCCCGGTATTACGGTACGCCCAATCCACAATCTGACCGGCGCACACGAATTCAATGAAGTCACGTTTGACGATGTGTTCGTCGCCGCAGACCACCTGATCGGAGAGGTAAACATGGCCTGGAAACAGGCCACTAGCGAACTCGCCTATGAGCGTAGTGGGCCCGAGCGATTTCTAGAAACCATCGCGGTTTTGTACAGCCTGGTGCACGCAGCAGGCCGTGACCCTGAAACAAGAACCGCTGAAGGCATCGGGCGACTGGTTGCCCAGCTGTCTTCACAGAGGCAGATCTCACTGTCGGTTGCGGGAATGTTGAGCGAGGGCAAAGTCCCAGAAGAAGAGGCGGCAGTCGTCAAAGAAATGGGTACCAATTGGGAACAAGCTCTGCCAGGCATTGCCCGCGACCTGGTGCCTGACCAGATCGAGGATACCGGAAACCGTGAGTTGCTCGACCAAGTCCTTCTGCAGGCCACATTGATCGCACCTAAACTTACTATCCAGGGCGGCACACGAGAAGTGCTAAGAGGGATTATTGCCCGCGGCCTTGGGCTGCGCTGAACTTTGTAGTGAAAAACGCGCTCCGCGCTCTGTTCTGGCCGCAGTCAATTGCCCTGGTCGGCGCTTCGCCAGATGCCCGAATCATCCGTGGAAGAATAGTTGAGGCGATTCTCGAGCACGCGTTCCCTGGACCGATCTATCCAGTCAGCCGAACGCACGCCGAGATTCGTGGACTTCAGTGCTACCGATCGGTAGCCGAACTGCCCCAAGTAGTCGACCTGGCCATCATAACGATCCCTGCCGCACATGTTGTCGCCGCACTGGAAGCGTGTGCCGAAAAAGGCATTCCAGCGGCGATTGTCATCAGTTCTGGCTTCGCGGAGGAGCGAAGTGATGCTGGTGCTGCACGGCAGCGGGCCATAAGCACGGTGGCTGCGCGCCATGGCATGGCGGTGATGGGGCCCAACGCCGAGGGCTTCCTCAACGCACAAATGCCTCTTGCCGCCACCTTTAGTCCCACCGTGCTTCGAGTCGACGGCGGCCTTCATCCCGCCGGAAGTTGCTGTGCAGGCATCACCGTCATCTCTCAAAGTGGCGGCGTTGGGTTTTCATTCTTCAACCGCGGTCGCCCGAAGGGGCTCAATTTCAGCTTCGTCGTCACCACCGGTAACGAAGCCAGCCTTGACGCGCTGGACGTATTGGCTCACCTCGTCGAGGACAATGCCACACAAGTGATCTTGATGTTCGTCGAAGGCTTTAACCGGCCCCAACGGCTTTCAGACATTGCCTCGGCAGCAGCACGACGCCGAAAACCTCTGATCATCGCCAAGGTGGGGCGTTCTAGTGCTGCTGCTGCTGCAGCCGCTTCACACACGGCTTCACTGGCTGGCTCCCACCAAGCTTACCAAGCAGTATTCGAGCGCTACGGCATCATCAACGGCATTGACAGCGATCAGATGACCGATGTCGCAGCAGGTTTTGGGTATTTTTATCGAAATTTGCCGCGAGGCTACCGGGTCGGCATCCTGACTCCCTCCGGTGGTGCTGGAGCGTGGCTCGCCGACCAGTGCGAAGCACACGGCCTTAGCGTACCCGAACTCGACCCTCACACTCGTGCAATGATCGATGCGGAACTCCCTGCCTACGGCAGCTCGAGAAATCCTGTCGATGTGACGGCCCAGGTCATTTTTAAACTCGGATATGCGCCCGTACTGCAAATGATGGAAACTTCGCCAAGTATCGACGCAATTCTCGTTGCCGGTTCCCTCGCGCATCCAACCTACATCGAGCGTGACCTTGAGGCACTGATGCGGCTCGGCAGCGTGATTGAAAAACCGATCGTGTTCTGTGCCTACACGAGAGCCCATCCGCGCGCGGTCGAACTGTTGGCCAAGGCTGGCTTTCCCTGTCTAGAAAATATGTCCAACGCGGCGTATGCCATCAAAGCCATGGCCGATTATGCAGCTTTCCTCGAGAGCTTCGAACCGCATCAAGAACCACCCCTGATTACACAACCTGCGGGGGGCACTCTCGATTCAGCGATCGCGGTTTATACCGAACACCAGGCCAAAGAGACGCTCACGAACAGTGGCATCGCCTGTCCGACCGGGGTATTGGTCACATCCGCCAGCGCTGCAGCCGCAGCAGCAGCGCAATTCGCCACACCCGTGACACTCAAGGTGCAGTCCGTTGAGATTCCGCACAAGACCGAAGCAGGCGGGGTTGCACTCGCACTGACCGGTGACGCGGCAGTGGCCTCGGCGTATACGGAGATGATGGCGCGAGTGCAGGCTGATAACCCTGCCCGGCCCATTGATGGCGTGCGCGTCGAACCCATGGCGGGCGCCGGTAGCGAGCTGATCGTCGGTATTCACCGGGACCATGATTTCGGCCTGCTGTTGTCTATTGGCAGCGGCGGTGTTCTGGTTGAAGTCTTAAACGACCTTGTCACGACACCACTTCCAGTCAACCGCAAGCAGGCATCGTCACTCGTTAGCCGCCTGCGCGGCGCGGCGCTGCTTGAGGGCGTGCGCGGCCAGGCTGCAGGCGACATCGACGCCCTCCTCGATCTGCTTGTCGCGCTGAGCCATTTTGCACTGGCTAATGCAGCCGTTCTCGAGGCGTTAGATCTCAACCCTGTTATCGTCCACCCGAAGAATCAGGGGGTTACCATAGCCGATGCCGTGATTGTCACTCGCGTGTGTGAGGTGCCAAGTTAACTGAACCAACCCGAGCTCGGCTACGCCTGTCCACTATGCCTGGAGACTGCAAGATGTCCGAAAATTCCCGTCAAGAACTTAACCTAACAATCTCCGAACATGTGGCGACGATCGAAATTCGCCGTCCACCGAACAACTTCTTCGACTTCGATTTAATCCGGCAGATCGCTGACACCTACGAGTTACTGGACGAGGACGATGCGTGCCGGGCGATTGTACTTTGCTCTGAGGGCAAACACTTTTGCGCCGGTGCTGATTTCTCAGCAAGAGAATCGTGGGGGCCGGAACAATTAGATGACCAGGCAGGGACGTTATACCGTGAAGCGGCGCGAGTCTTTCGTGCAAACAAACCAGTGGTCGCAGCGGTACAAGGCGCAGCGATAGGGGGTGGTCTGGGCCTTGCCTGTTCTGCTGATCACCGTGTGACCTGTGACGAGGCACGTTTCTCAGCCAATTTTTCGCGGCTTGCTTTTCACCAGGGATTCGGCCTCAGTGTAACGTTGCCTCGACTGGTCGGGCCGAGCCAAGCGAGTTTGCTACTACTCACCGGCCGACGTATCTCTGGTAGCGAAGCGCACGCCATCGGCCTTGCCGACGAGTTAGTGCCGCGCTCACAGGTGAGGGTGCGCGCGCACGCCTTGGCCAGGGAAATTGCCGCTTCTGGTCCACTCGCGGTGCATGCCATCCGGCAAACACTGCGAGAGGGTCTAAGCGATGCGGTCGTTGCCGCGACCGAGCATGAACTAGCCGAGCAGAGCCGCTTGCGCCTGAGCGAGGATTTTCAAGAAGGCATTCGTGCAATGGCCGAGCGCCGCGTGCCACTGTTCAAGGGCCGCTGACCAAACTTCAGCCGACGCTACCGTAGGAACGATCGACCGTCCCCGCCGGCACCTCTAATCCAGCCATTAGGCAGCCCTGCGCCACCGGTCCACCTGGAAACAACTGGTAGAGATAACGACCGCCGCCTTTGGTGTGAAACTTCTCCTTCAGCGCATCGTGCAAGTCGCGAACACGAATGCGCTTTGCCGCGTTGCGAGCAAAGTACTCCTGCAACGCAGCGAGAAGCACCCAGTGGTCTGGGCTTAACTCCAGAGAGGCCGCCTCCGCCAATGTCGCTGCATAGGCAGGTGTCCATCCATCCGGCGCATGCTGGAAATCTTCCGCCACCGGCAATTCAGAAGAATGAGGAGGGATTTCGGTCACGTTGGTCACACCGATTTCACAGAGGAACCTGATCGGCCATCTCGCAGACGTATTATCTCCTTTCGCACTGCGGGATTCCTGCTCACCTCAAGGATTGACGCTATCGCTTTTCGCAATTGAACTAAAACGCCCGCACGACCTCTTGTCCGGCACAACTCGGCACAATCCTTCCATGCCCGTTTTTGCAGCAGCCGCGCGACAAGCAACTGGGTCTGGTCTGAACGCAATTGCGCGCACCTGCCAGGATTGGTCAGAGTCGACCAGACCAGCGCTTCCAGCGCCGCCACCACATCTTCATAACTGCGACCGCCAAATGCAAACGCAGCCGCATCATTCAACTGATTACCATCGCACATCACAGGTGTTCTTTTGAGACGATTCAGCACAGCCACTACGGTCGAGGCCGGCACGCTCGTCAAGGTATCCGTCAACTGGTGACGCAGTGTGTCGATGAACTGATCACTTGCCTGGTACATTAAACGAATCCCGTCTGCCGACAACCCTTTCATTAGCAGCAGCGTGTTGATACCGCTCGCTGTGCCGCGACGCACCCCAAAGCGCACGGGATACAGTCCGCTTTTATACCAAAAGCTAATCAACTCAGGCGTCGCACCGAAACTGGTTCCAATACCGTCAACGCCAGCGTCGAGCGAACGCTGAGTAATGAATGAGATCAGCGCAGAACCCAACCCGCGGCGACGCAGCGCAGGGTGCACCGCGATGCGAACAATCCGATCGTGGCGTAAAAGCGGGCCTTCGCATAATCCGAGATGTACACCTAATGACTCTGGCAACAGGTGGCCACGCGGGCGGCGCAGTCCGTCGGTAATGGCACGCGCCGTTGCCGGATCGAAACCCCCTTCCCTCGCCACTAATGCCGTGGCAACGACTGATCCTTCAGCGAGTACGACCACAACGTTAACGTTCGGTGCATCAAGGAGATAGCGCAGGTCGTATGGCCGGGTACGGTAATGCGCCTGAACCAGCAACGCAAAAACTTGCTCAAGTAATCCGGGCTGCTGGACCAGTTCTTTCTTCGACAGGCAACGCGATTCGAGGTGCGCTGGTGCAATACTCGAGATAGCGCTCTTTTCGGCAACACTGGCATCCAGTAGCAACGCCCGAAAGAGCCACTGCTCCAAAGGGTCTCCTGGCGCCCAACGAATTGGTATCTGCAACTGGACCTGCCGCCAGCCAGGACTGTGCGCATCAAGAATTTCGGTAAAGCGAACTTCGAACGATCGGCCGCTGCCTTCGTAGCCGTGCACCGTCGTGGCAAATGCAATGCGCGGATATTGGGTCAGTATGTCGTGTAACTGGGGCAAGGAGAGCGCCGCTGCTTCATCGACTAACACCATGGCGGCCGAGCGCTTGCCCTCACACAGGTCTTTGGGTGCGATGAATTCCAGTGCGCTTGATCCAGCACTTAGCCTGCCGCCCTGCAGAACCGACTCGGGCAGTAATCTGGATGCGTGCGAAAAAACACTCTCGACCGATGCGCGATTGGCCGCAGTTAACAGCAGCTGCCGTCCCGGTTCACGCAGCATCCTTGCGGCAGCGATGCCGAGCGCGGCGGACTTGCCCCGGCCCCGGTCAGAGATCAGCACCACCGGGCGGTGGCGGTGGCCACGAGCTGAGCGGATGACAACGGCAACCGCCTCGGCTTGATCGATGGTGGCACAGTCACGGTCACGAGGTAAGAGACGCGCAGGCGGATCCGCCTCAGCAACCTGGCCACCGTGCACCGTACCTCGCTGCGTCACAACGAGTATGCCTGCTGAGGTTAATAGACAACGCTGCAGGTGCTCGAACCAACTGCTACCGACCTCGGCAGCGGTATAACCGTAGACCGTCATGCGTGTTCGTTCGGGGTCGTCGAAGCGCCGCCAATCCTGCATGTCCGGCATCAACAATACGAACAAACCGCCTGCCCGTATGGTGCCGGCAACAGCACCTATCGCATCAATATCAACGCCCGAAAAGCCGTCGAAAACGATCATGTCTGTCTCGCGGCCGAGCAACTTTCGGGCTTTTTTGGCGGACAAGGCATCTACCCCTACCGGCGGCCTATCGCTGATCCATAAGAGTGTGTCGGACGGACAGCGGCAACGATATTTGTTCAGCTGGTCCCGACCCCAGTCACGATCACCAGCAAACACGACGGTGGCACGGTGACCACGTTCTGCGAGCAGGCCGTGCATGCGGCGAAGCCGCTCCAAGGGACAAAGCATAATTCCAGGTGCACCCCTTCTTCATCACGTCGGTTAAGATCGATGCTTGTGGAATGGTTCCATCTCGACGTGAGGGAAAAATATTGTCGCAATATAACGAGGCCTCATCGAAACCGACAACTTGGCCAAACGGTGCCGGGCTGGCCCTGTCTATAGTGGTCAACGTCGAAGAAGGCGCAGAACAGTCGATTCGCGACGGAGATCCGCGACCAGAGCCCATCGACGAACTCGGTGTGGTGCTGCGCAAACCATTGCGTAACCACGCAAACGAAAGCAACTATCGATACGGCATCAAGGCCGGCGCACCACGTGTGCTCGCTCTGCTTAAGGCCCGGTCCGTGCCCGCGACCTTCACCTGTGCCGCACTCAGTCTCGAGCGCTCACCCGAACTCGCGGCCGAGATTATTGGCAATGGGCATGAGGTCTGTGCCCATGGGCTACGCTGGACACATCAACACCGTATGAATGAAAGTGAAGAGCGTTCATTTATCGACGCCACCAGTCAATCGATTCTGGAAACCTGTGGTGAGCGACCACTGGGTTGGCTATCACGCTACTTGATCACCGACAATACACGACGTCTACTGGCCGACGCGGGATTTGTCTACCACATGGACGACTATTCCGACGATCAGCCGTTCTGGGACACAACTGGTGACAAATCAATTCTGGTGTTGCCGTACGCGCTTGATACCAATGACATGAAGATGTGGACGGCCCCGTCTTATTCACCATCGGACTGGCTACGTTACGCAATCGACACGTTCGACTGGTTGTACGCAGAGAGTACGCAACATTTGCGCATGATGTCGCTCGGCGTACACCTGCGCATTATCGGCCGGCCCGGGCGCATTCATGCATTCGAAAAATTCCTCGACCACGTCACTGCACATCAGAACGTGTGGATCGCGAGACGGATTGACATCGCGCGTCATTGGATCGGCGCCACCGAGGACAACAAAAAGTGATAGATGCCATCGAACACATCGCGCGCCACGTCATCGGTACCAGTTTTACGGATCTACCGGAAAACGCGGTTGCGGCTTCGCAAAAGTTCATCCTTGACTCGATCGGGGTTGGTATTGCGGGCGGTCGAGACCCGTGGGCCGCAAAACTGGTCAGTGCACAACAACCTGCTGCGGGAGCGGATGCCGCACGTATCCTGGGTCGGCACGAAGTACTCGATGCGCGTAGCGCGGCACTGTGCAATGCCTACCAGATCCACAACGCCGAATTCGACTGTGTACATGAACCAGCCGTCGTGCACCCGGTCACGGTAGTGCTGGCCGCCAGCCTCGCGGAAATCGATCGCGTCCGTTCAGCTACCGGCAAAGCCATCTCGGGAAAACAGCTTATCCGGGCAGTCGCGCTCGGCGTCGACGTGGCCTGCCACCTGGGCGTCGCCAGTGCTAGCCCGCTGAAATTTTTCCGGCCGGGTACCTGTGGCGCTTTCGGTGCAACAGCAGCAATCGCGACACTGCGGAGCTTCGAAATCGATCAACTGGTTAACGCCTTCGGTATTGTCCACTCGCAACTATGCGGCACCATGCAAGCGCACACGGAAGGATCGCCATTGCTCGCGCTACAGATGGGATTCAACGCACGCAACGCACTGACCGCCTGTGACTTCGCTGACCAGGGCATACCGGGGACTCGGCAGACCTTGCAGGGGCCGTTTGGTTTCTTTGCTCTGTTCGAAGGCGAACACAACATCGATGCCGTGCTACCACAACTCGGCAAGATTTGGCGAATCACGGAAGTCGCCCATAAACCATTCCCTAGTGGGCGTGCCACCCACGGCATTGTTGACGCCTGCCTCACCTTGCGCGAACAAAATACACTGTCGGCCCGAGAGATTCGACAGGTGCGCGCCCGCGTACCACCGCTGACGTACCACCTCGTTGGCCGACCTGTAATGGCGGAGATGGACACGAACTATGCCCGGCTATGTGCCCGATTTGTGGCCGCGCGTGCCCTTATCGCAGGCAACGTAACGAGTGAGGACTTCGACAGCGAAGGGCTTCGTGATTCGAATGCCCTCGAACTCGCGCAACGAATCGAGATCGCAGCGGACAACAACCCCGATCCCAATGCGCTCAGCCCGATTGAATTGGAGATTGAATATTGTGACGACCAGCTTGCACTAATCAAGATTGAAACGGTTTATGGGCACCCGGACAAACCAATGAGCCGCGCTGGCTGGCTCGAAAAATTCCGCCGCAACTGGCGTCGTTCTGCAGTGCAACTCAGTGACGAGGTATGCGAAAGTGTCATCGCACAGATCGATTCATTGCCGAGCGTGGACGACGCGGCAACTCTGATCGATAAGCTGGTCCCTTGAGCTACTATTTCGAACAGGCAGCAACCACTGATCTGCTGACTGCTTATCCGATCGGCGCCGCATTTTTAGAAGGACCAGCGACGCTCGATCGGCAAGCCCTGCATGAACTGCAGTCACAAAGGTTCACGCGTGTCATCGAGCGGGCCTGGCAGGTGCCATTCTATCAGCGCCACTGGCGAGCAGCAGGACTGCAGCCCGGTGATATTCGTACGCTTGATGACCTCGCCCATGTGCCAGTTTTTACCAAGAAAGACCTCATGGCGAGTGTTGCTCACGCGCCCCCTTTGGGGGACTACCACGGACTGAGCGACGCGCAAGACGGTATATCGCGCGTCATCCTGCATACCACCAGCGGCACCACTGGTGATCCACAACCACTGTTTTTTGGTGCACCGGATAGAGAGATCCAGAACATTCTTCTGGCGCGCGCGTACCTCTTACAAGGGTTGCTTCCCAACGACGTGGTGCACTCAGTGTACGGTTTCGGCATGGTCAACGGTGGACATTACTTACGCGAGACAATATTGCATTACACCACCGCCTTGCTTCTGCCCGCGGGTACCGGCGCCGAGACCCGCAGCCGTCAGCAGGTCGATCTCATGCATCGATTTGGTGCTACCGTACTGGTTGGGTTTTCTGATTTTCTACGCAAGCTCGCCGATGTCGCGGCGGCGGCGGGGCTAGTACCTGGTAAGGATATCCCCGTACGAATGATCTCCGGCCAGATTAATCACGCATCGCGCGACGAACTGGCGCAGGCCTGGGGAGGTGCGGAGACCTTCGACTGGTACGGCGTCGGCGACACCGGCATCATCGCTGCTGAAGGACCCCTGCGCGATGGGCTCTATCTGTGGGAAGATGCACACTTCATAGAAATTATTGACCCCGACACTGCCCGGCCCGTGCCACAAGGCGCAACCGGCAACATTTGTGTAACGGTGCTCTTCAAGGATGGGATTTACCCGATCATCCGTTTCGACACCCAGGATGTAACTAGTTTGTTACCGCCAGACCCGTCCAGCGGCATAGGTTTCCGACGAATCACCGGCTTTGGTGGGCGCAGCGACAATATGATCAAGCTGCGCGGTGTAACCGTTTATCCCACGGCTATCGGACCGTTGCTGCAATCCATTCCAGGGGTTACCGGCGAATACGTATGCCGCATTTCCCGCGTACAGAACGAAATGACCATACTGATCGAGTATGACGGCCATGACGCCGAAGCCAGTGATACGATTTCCCGGCACTTGCGTGAGCAACTTGGCGTGCGCCTTTCGATCGAACTCGTTGCTCCCGGTGAGACTGCTGCTTTGACAGGCCTTGAACAGCGCCAGAAACCCACGCGGTTGATCGATGACAGCGGATGAAGTCTGTAGCGCTTCGCTGACCGACCTAGTAACGGAACTGGACGGGTCCACTCTTGGTGCAGTGGAGTTGCTCGACCATTACCTGGATCGAATTGCAGAACGCAATGACACTGTCAACGCATTGATACAGATTGACGACGCGGCCGCCCGACGCAGCGCACGCGCTTCGGAACAACGGCGCGCAGCCCAACAACCGCTTGGTGAACTCGATGGGATCCCGATAGTTGTCAAAGACAACATCGATGTGGCCGGGTTACCAACCACCAACGGTCTGGGGATGAGCCGTGTGGCACGCGTGGATGCTGACATTGTCAAACACATGCGGGCTGTCGGAATCATCGTACTCGGCAAAGCCAACATGGATGAAGGCGCACTCAGTGCACTGTCCGATAATCCACATCACGGCAGAATCCAACATCCCCAGCTTCCCGGCTTGACACCCGGCGGATCAAGCGGCGGCTCTGCAGCGGCGCTGGCAAGCGGTTTCTGTGCAGCTGCCATTGGAACAGACACGCTGGGGTCAGTCCGCTTGCCCGCCGCGTATTGTGGTCTGGTCGGCTTCAAACCAACCCACGGCGCCGCGTCGAACCACGGTATTGTTACGCTGGGCCACTCACTCGACTGCCCAGGTCCAATTACAAGGAGCGTGGCCGACAGCCGTATTCTGATGGACTGCCTGGTGCACGGCATACAAACCACTGCCATCAGCGCTCGTCCGCGATGGTGCACGCTGGAGAACATCCACTGGTCCTCTTTGACGCCCGATGTCATGGCCGCTTATACGTCGGTGCTGGATCAACTGCAGCAGTGGCAACCCGCTGAAGCACCGCTGACGTTGCCGGATTGGGAGCCAGCGGTCGCGCGTCGTTCGGCATTGTTGCTGATTGAAAACGAGGCGGCGATTCGCTGGGCGTCAGACCGGCGGACAGAACCACAGGCATTTTCGAGCACTCTGCACGCGATGCTCGACTATGGGTACAACGCGAGTGAGGCTCGGCTCAACGAAGCGCGCGCCCGTGTCAGCGCTGCAGGAAAGGCACTTCGCCATGCGCTGGCAAAGGTTGATCTGATCGCTCTGCCAACCACGCCACAAAGTGCCCCGCGCTTCGACGCGGCCATACCGACCAGTCAGGCAGACTTCACAGCGCTGGCTAATTTTGCCGGCTGTCCTTCTATATCGATCCCCTGTTCGGTCGCGCGAGGTGCCTCCCCGATCGGACTACAGCTGATCAGCCGTCGTGGATCCGACGCTTGGTTGCTGGCTGTCGGCGAGTTGATTGAGGCACGACTAAGGGAGTAAAACGGAGACCACTATGCCGATCGCCGAACTGAACGATCACACCATGTACTACGAAATCCTTGGTGAGGGCCCAGCCGTCGTATGCTCGGGTGGCTGGGGCACCTGGTGCCACGGTGGCGAGCGCCATCTGCCGGCAGGCCTCACCGAGCGCTTCAAAGTGATCATTTTTGATCACCGGGGCATCGGCCAATCAGATGATCGAACAGCCGTCGATGCAAGCACCGCATTGTATGCACGCGACGTGCTGGCGCTGCTGGACCACCTTTCGATCAAATCTGCACATTTTCTAGGCATCGTCGGGATTGGCGCGTGCATCGGTCAGGAACTTGCGCTGATCGCACCACGGCGGGTGCGCAGCCTCGTGAATTCTGGCACCTGGGCGCGGGCGGATGACCATTTTCGCGCGAAACTAAAACTTTGGCTTGAGCTGCACGAGCAACTAGGCTTTGAGGCATTTCAGCGATGTGTTGTGCTGTCTGCATTCGATGCAGCGTTCTTCAACCGATATCAAGACAAACTACTCGGGCCGAATGGCGGCTGGTCGGATCTGCGACACAACCTCGGCACGCACCAACGCTTGACTGAGGCCGCACTTGGCCATGACTGCCTTGACAGACTGGGCGAAATCACAACGCCAACGCTGGTATTTCACGCAAGCCACGACGAGATCACGCCGCCCCATCTGAGCAAAGCGGTGGAACAAGGCATTACAGCCGCACAAGGCAAGTGGCTCTCTGATACAGGCCATGTCATCACACAGCGCGAGCAGCGCGAGTATTTTTCCAAGTGCATCATCAGCTGGCTTGAACAACACTGACGGGCTGATGCTGCACTCAGCTCGGTCAGTATCGGTGTCGACCGAGGCCACCGTCCGGCTGCTATACAGCAGCGCTTTCTGTTCGATTCCCAGAGCCAATGGATACCCGGTCACTAACCATCACCGTGTGACTCGGGTTTGGGTGCGTTAGATTTGTGGCTGTCGGGCCGCATCAAACTGTGGCTCTCGACGCTTTCATACTGTGCAGAATACGGCCTGGTCCGACGGCCAAGGCATGATACTCGTCAGCAGCGCCGCGCATCGCTATAGTTGTTTGACGCGAGACATCCGGACGCCGCAATGACAAGAAAGATCTCTGGCACTCCACTAGGTGTCGTACTGCTTGAATTGCGCCAACAAGCTGAAAACCGACTGGATGCGCTCGGCCTTCCGAGTGCATGGCCGGCATTTCTCAGCCTGCTGCGCATTGCTGAGTCGAGTGACAGTGACAGTTCTGCGCGCTCGCTTTTTTTTCCTCGCGACGAAGCCACCCGCACGGCGCGTTTATTGTTTGAGACGCACCAGCTGGAGAACTGGCTTGCTGCGAACGAAGCAGAGCGCGCAGTGACCAGTGCACTGCGTATGATGGAGTTGGCTGATCGATCAGGGCTCAATAGCCGCCGAGCACGCCATGCCCTGCGCGCTTTGCACCGTTCCACTCGGCGACTACCAGTAACACGCAGCGATATTCGCTGGTGGCGCAAAACAGGGTTGGCCATCCGAAAAAATAATCCCGCCTTGTCGACGATCGAAGTCGCGCGAAGAATCGACCCTGTGCGTTATCACACTGTGCGCAAATATCTTTGAGGTATGCTTAAGCCTCACTTGTAATTGCAACTGGCCCGGCTGCCCGCCCTGAAGCTGTTGTCTCGCCTACTTGTCGTGGCCAATCACCTTGGGAAGGTAAATAATTGAAAGGGATTTTCCCCGGTTATTACATTGTTGCAGCTGGCTTCTTGGTCCAAGCCACTTACCTCGGCGCGTTCTTCTCTTTTGGCATTATCTCGCCTGAATTAGAAGAAACGTTTAATTGGGAAAGAGCACAAATATCGCTCGCTAGTTCGATCAATTTTGTTGTCATGGGTTGCAGCATGATCTTTATGGGACGCCTGAGCGACCGCTTCGGGCCGCGCCTGGTACTGGCGGTGGCATCGCTGCTTTATGGTCTCGGTTATATCCTGTTGTCCAAAGCAACTGCGGTATGGCACCTATACGTCTTTTTCGGCATCCTTGCCGGAATTGGTATCGGGGCGCACGACGTCTGTACCCTGTCAACCGTCGCTCGCTGGTTCGTAAAACGGCGTGGCCTGTTCACAGGGATCGTCAAAGCAGGTGCTGGCGTTGGCCAACTCGCGTTTCCTTGGATTGTGGCCTTCCTGATCGCAACCTTTAGCTGGCGCACGACCTCCGTCGTCATCGGACTGGTGCTGATGATGATGATCTTCATGGCCTTGGTGCTAAAACGGGATCCGGCGCTGCTCGGGCTGCGACCCGACGGGCATGCTCCGGCAACGGCAGGTTACCGGCAAGAAACCCGTGCTGGTGATGACCAAGAATCAGGCATCACCTTGCGCGCTGCGCTGAAAACCCGCCAGCTGTGGCTGTTGGCACTGGCTAAGCTTTTTGACTTCTATTGTCTGATGACCATTGTGAGCCATATCGTGTGGCACGGTATCGACTCCGGGTTACCGAAGCAGGAGGCGGCCTTAATTCTGTTCGCTATCGGCGCAAGCAGTATCGTAGGCCGGCTCGCCGTCGGCCGAGTATCTGACCAGCTCGGCTCGAAAAGGGCTATTCAAGCGAGTTTCATGTTTTTGTTCGCGAGCTTGATCTTTCTGCAGTCGATAGACAATCCGAAGCTGTTGTTTGCTTTTGCAGTCCTGTACGGCATAGCGCACGGTGGATTTTTTACCGCCTCTTCACCAGCGGTGGCGGAGTACTTCGGAACCCGGTCGCACGGCGTAATCTTCGGCTTTATCGTGTTCTGCGGGACTCTGGGCGGCGCTGTCGGCCCGCCGCTGGCAGGCAGGTTTTTCGATAACACCGCCAGCTACGATGTCCCCTTTCTGATCCTCACTGCCTTCAGCGTAGCCGGATTTGCCGTAACCAGCCAACTGAAACCATTGTGGAACGCCTCGGTTCGAAAGTGATATGCAGCAGTGAACGGTGACAGCTATCCGTTGCCCTGATCTCGGTAAGATACAGACAACAGTCCCGCTGTCGCGGTGATCGTCTCCTCAAGGGTGCGTGTACTGTCAATTGTTTCAGGGCTCTCACTGGCAAATGCAGTCCCGTCAAGCAACCGATAGATCGCAGCTGCGCCTTGATGGAACCCCTCCGGTGCACCCACTGAGGCGAAAGTCGCCGCGATTTCTTCCATCTCTCCGATCCATCGATGCGCATTGGCCGGCAAAGAGGGGATGCTTTGGCGCATTTGTTGAAGAGTCATGTCCTGACTGAAAGCGAGTTCGGCTTCGAGTTCGGCTTGTACTCCCAGCGCCCGAGCGACGGCTAACAACGCCACGTGTAATGTGGTTGTACCCTTGGTCAAGGCGGCGTAGCACATCTTGATGCTTGACGCATCACCGACACGATCACTGATCACTTTGACTGCCATCTCGCTGCTAGCGAGGACCTGTAAAGACTTTGCATCCGCACCTGAAAGATAAAGCCTCGGCGGCGATCCGCGCCCAGGCGGCGGCCCGATGATCGAGCCGTCGATAAAACGCGCCCCGGCAGCAACGATAGTTGCCCTGATGCGCTCGGTCGTGTGGGGCGCAATGGCATTACAGTCAACAAATGGAATAGTGATGCGGCTCTGTTCGAACGCGTGTGCCACCTCCGCTGCAAGGGCCTCTGCCTGCGCGGGCACCAGAATTGACAGTACCGCGTCCACCTCGTTCACCAGCTCGCTTAGCGTCGGCACAATACGGAAGCCGCCCTGCTCTGCCAACGCGGCCGTGCGTGGGCTTCGTCCAGCAAGACAGGTAACAACATCAAAACCGTTGCGGCCAAGTGCAGCACCAATGCCGTGCCCCATGTCACCCGGACTCAGAATAGCGATGCTTCGCGGGCGCGACGTTTCATTACTCATTGGCAATCATCCTGCATAGGCCTTCATTTCAATTTCGATAAACACCAGTTCTTGCTCGCCGCCGTTGATGACATTGTGCTCCACTCCTGCTTCCCGGAAATACGACTGCCCCTGTACCAGGGTGGCGGCCTGTTCGCCATCCTCGACGATCAGCCGGAGATGTCCGTCGGTCTGGGGAACCACCACATAGGCCCATTGGTGGCGATGCCATCCGGTCTCGGCATTGGGCACAAAACGGTACTCCGTAACCCTGACATAGTCGTTGTCAACCTGCACAGTAGCCTGTGCAGGAAGTCTCGGCTCTAGATCATCGTTACCACTCATGCTTCACTCCCTTGCCATTTCGGCTCGGCATCATTGCGATGGCAGGCCATCCTTTTAAGTAGCCGCTGGGGATCCGACTCGATCAACAACTGATCGAGATGGCGCTGTTTGACAAAACCTTCTTCCACCGCCATACGCAAAAAAGCGATCAACGGATCATAATAACCAGCGGTATTCATCAGACAACACGGTTTATCATGAAACCCCAGTTGTGCCCAGGTCAATGCTTCGAACATCTCTTCCAGAGTGCCAATACCGCCTGCGAGGGCAATAAACCCGTCGCTGAGTTGACTCATGAGCGCTTTCCGTTCATGCATTGTGTCAACTACGTGAAGCTCGGACAGTCCGGGGTGGGCAAGCTCTTTCTGAACGAGCGATGTCGGTATTACGCCGATTGCTTCACCACCATGGGCGATCACCGAATCGGCGACCGACCCCATCAAGCCCACTCGAGCGCCGCCATAGACGAGACCAATGCCCTGGGCCGCCATCGTCTCGCCGAGAGAGGTGGCCGATGCCTGATAGGCTGCCCGGCGTCCCGAACTCGAACCACAAAACACACTGACTCTTCTCATTGCGTCACATCCTGACTCTGCTATTTAGCGCTACCCGCAGACCACCTAGAGCGTGGTCGACTGCCGCCACGCCGCGAGCATCACCTCTGCTACGGTCGAGGATGATAAATCATCGGCTACGTGGACGGGCTGACCGCCACGTCAAAGCGTGCCAGAAAAAAGACCCCGCGGGTGCGGGGTCTCAATGGAGGAGGAGTTACGGAAAGACGCTAAGGTATAGCAAACGTCTTGCGGAATCAGGGTCAAGGGGTGATTAATTTCTGTGAGGTCCATGGCATTATCGTGCAATCGCCATTGTCAGAGATACGGACGCGCGCTGACCGATCACCATGTCGCTTGTATAACGAAAGCTTTGGTATTGGAGGACACATGGAGAAATTATCGGGTCAAACAGCCCTCGTCACTGGCGCGAGCGCCGGTATCGGTCGCCAAACTGCCCGTGCACTGGTCGACGCCGGTGCGCAGGTCATCTTCGCGGCGCGTCGTATTTCAAGGCTGGAGCAGATTGTGTCGAGCCTTGGTGACAACGCACTGGCGCTGGAACTGGACGTCTGCGATGCAGCTTCAGTCGAGTCGATCAGCGAGCGCTTGCCACAGCGGTGGCGCTCGATCGATATTCTGGTCAATAACGCCGGTCACGACGTGGGCGGTCGGCAAGTGTTTCACGAGGGCTCGACAACGCAGTGGTCAGCAATTATTGAAACCAATGTGATTGGTCTGATTCGGGTCACGCATAAAGTGATCGAGGGCATGCTGGCTCGTGATCATGGCCATATCGTGAACATCGGCTCGACTTCAGGGTTTCAACCGTATGCCACCGGCACCATTTACTCGAGCAGCAAGCACGCCGTGCACGGCTTCAGCGAATCGCTACGGCTTGACTACACCAACACTGGCATTCGCGTCACCGAAGTCTTGCCCGGCCTTGTCCGCACCGACTTCGCTACCACCCGCTGGGATGACGAAAAGAAAGCAACGGCTTTTTACGACCGAATTGATCAGTGCCTGTCACCGGACGACATAGCACGTGCGGTGGTGTTTGCGCTGGAACAGCCAGCGCATGTTGTGATCTCTCAGCTCGTAGTTCGGCCAGCGGCTGGTTGAGACGCATTGCCGCGACGATAAATGACAATACCGGCTATCACAATGCAGGAAATCCCGCACCACATCAGATCATTGGGAAAATCGTTCCATAACAGATAGCCGAGCGCCACAGCAACCAAAATACCGGTGAAATGGAACGGCGCAATAAAGGACAACTCACCGATACGTACGGCGACGATCATGCATGGATAGGCCAGCGCTAAACACAATGCACTTAAAAGCAACCACGCGGCATGTGACCATGCCAGCGGTTGCCAATCGAACGTTGCCATCCCAGCGCCGACAAGCGACAGAAGCACCATCGACACCAAAGTCAGTTGCAACGCGTGAAGCCGGTGGTCCACGTAGCGCGTGATGAGATCACGCGATGCGCCCAGAACCGCTGTTAGAAACGGTAATACAACCTTCCAATTCCAATCAGCCCCCCATGGCTGGACGACCAACACAATACCTGCAAACCCCAAACTCACGGCCAACCACCGAAAACCGTCAACACGTTCGCGCAGTACCACCAGCGCCAATAGCGTCAGAATAATCGGCGACGTCCACGCCAGTGTGGCCGCCACGGGCAGGGCAAGGAAAGACAATCCTGCGACATAGCACACGACAGCCACTGTGTCACAAACGCTGCGCAGCAGGTTTGCGCGTTGTAGCAAACGACCATCAAAGACCCGTCGACCACTATAGCGAATCAACAGCACCAGGACGGCCACAACAAACAATCCACGCAACGCCAGCAACTGGCCGAGACTGATCAATGCCGTCAAGTGTTTGATGATGGCATCATTGATGCAGACAACAGTCATTGCGACCATTATTAGGCCCGCAGCTCGCGTGTTATCAGTCACTGCATCGATCTCTGGAAAAACACCACAGTATAGTCTCGCTCCCCGCCCTCTCTCACTGACCGAGGCCTATGTTTTCCCTCACTAGTTATCTGACGCTAATAAAGCGCCATACCCATATTCTCGGGTTTGGATTTGGACTGACTCTGGCGTCCAGCTTTGGGCAAACTTATTTCATTGGGGTCATTGGGCCCGCAGTACGTTCGTCTTTATCCCTAAGCCACACGGAGTGGGGCACGATCTACATGGGGGGCACCCTGCTAAGTGCTGTGCTTTTGCCCTGGACTGGCAGTCAAATCGATCGTTTCAGTATCAACCGTTACACCCTTCCGGCGCTACTGTTGTTCATCCTCGCTTGTACCATCATGGCCAGTGCCCAGTCGACTTTGGTACTGCTCGCGGCAGTCTTCCTGCTTCGCCACAGCGGCCAAGGGCTGATGAACCACATTGCTATCACAACGATGGCGCGGCGCTTTCATGCCGAACGCGGGCGCGCTATCGCCATTGCCATGCTCGGTATGGCGTTGGGTGAAGCTATCCTCCCTTTGATCGCCGTCGGCGCAATCGCTATGTTCGGCTGGCGCACCACGTACTGGGGTGCCGCTGCGGCACTCGCCATCGTGGTGCTGCCCGCAATCGCATGGCTACTGCAGCGCAGTAACACAGATGCAACTGCAGGCACGATGGGAGCACGCAGCGACAACCCGGCAAAAACATCCACTGCACCAGCATGGACCAGAAAACAAGTCCTGCGCGACCGCACCTTTTACCTGCTGCTACCTGGTGTAATGGCACCGGCGATCATCATAACGGCGATGTTCTTTCATCACCTCAACCTGGCCGACGCCAAGGGCTGGTCACACGCTTGGATCACAGCCAACTACGTGTTTTACGCTATCACGACCGTCGCAACAGCTCTGTTGGCGGGCCCGCTAATCGACCGACTCGGTGCTGCGCGCCTTGCACCAATTATGCTATTACCACTGGTTGGGGCGCTGTTGCTGGCTGCGCTTTTCAGTGCGCCGTGGGTTGCGACTGCTTATCTCGTTCTCGCAGGTGCCAGTTCCGGCCTCTGTCAATTATCGGTATCCGTGTTGTGGGCTGAACTCTATGGTGTTACCCACATCGGAGCCGTGCGCAGCCTTGCCTTTGCCTTCGGCGTTTTTGCATCAGCTCTGGGTCCGGTAGTGGTCGGTGCGCTGATGGACTTGGGCTTCTCGATCGAACTCGTATATATGCTGTTCGCGGTTTATTCTGTCGCAGGATCGGCTCTCATCGGTTTTGCACTCGCGCGCCGACGCCGGCTGGCTTATAAGCAGCGAGCGTAACAAGACGTGCTAGCATGCACTTCACGGTTGAGCCGGGGAGATTGCAGCTGATGAGCGATAGCGACGAAATCAGCGAAGAAGAAATCAACGCACAGTTTCGAAAAATCGCGGATGCATTTATCGATCTTGCAAACGATAAAAGTAACGATTTCAACAGAGAAAATGTCAGCCTGGCGATGCTCTACGCGGCGGCTCGTTTTAACGCCTACATTGTCACCGCGCACGCGGCCAATGTGGAGGATTTTGACAGGGACCGGCAGGCAGCTTTCGATTTTTTCATCGATGAATACCGACGCATGCTTGAAGAAAATCTGAACCAGTACCGCGAGGTGTTTGGACAACTAAAGTACGCTCACCTGATGCCTGACCGGCCCAATTGACGCCACTTAGTGCCGGGTACAATCAGACCGTCGTCGTGTATTCAAAAGATGCCGGCATCCAATCCGGCCGCCATCGCCAGGCCCAGCTCTTCACACGATGCCAGCCATGTGTCGTCAAAATCGCCACTCAACACCAGGGAAGGTTGCACCGCTCGCCACCGCAGTCCTGTGACGATGCGCTCGACACTGTCTTGCGCTCCTGTTCCGTCGTTACCACCCTTTACGAACAGCGCATAAGGCAAACCCTCGGTCTTCTCAAGGCAGGGGTAATAGATGCGGTCAAAAAAGTCCTTCAACGCGCCGCTCATATAACCAAAGTTCTCGGTGGTGCCCAGGATAACGGCATCTGAGGCCAACACATCATCGGCAACGGCTGTCAGCGGCGCAAGACAATCGACCATCACACACTCGAGGTCGGTATGGCTCGCTCCACGAATCACCGCGTCGGTCATTCGCTGAGTATTGGTCGAGGGGGCGTGAGAAACCACCAGCAATCGCCGCATCATCGGGTCTCAGCTAATGTCACACTGCATCGGTGCTTACCGGTAGTGGGTCAGCACGAAAGCAACATCGAAAAGTCGTCTACCTTGAACCTGCTTTAGCACCTCGCGGGTGAAAGCCGCTGCGTGCTGACTCCGGGTCAGCGGATCAGTGAGACCAGAATGACTTTGGCGCCAGCTGCGTGCGCGGCCTTGGTTGTTCCATCCACACCACGCTCACACGCTTTCAGCTTGTCACGCTCGGCATTATCATCATCGGTCCCCATATCCCACGCATCACCTCGGCCTTGGAGACGGCAGATTATTAACTCACTGTCGATCTGGACCTTCACTGGCACAGGCCATTTGCCCGTATGTGCGCCGCTCAGCCAGAGGCCCGAATCGTCTGGACCAATTGCGGCGGTTAACCAATCAACCATCGGGCAATGGCCGTAGCCATTTGGGCAATCATCCAACGCACGCGCGCCGTTATAATTGAGTCGAACAGTGCTGGTACCACTGCCGCAACTGAGTTCGTAATTAAGCTTGAGAATGAGGTTCTGCCCATAAATGAAGCCGTCCGTCACGCCGCTGATCGTGCACGACTCCCCCGAACTGTTACTGCAGGCCCCGGACACTGACTGAGAGACCTGGTCACCGGCCAAAGAAACCTGCGTTGCCCGATCGGCACAGCCGTCGTCGAGGCTGCCAGCGCCAGCGAGCCAGTCCAGTGTGCCGGATGTGGCTACTGAGAAGCGCTCGGGTGACGAGTAGAGGACCGTGCAGCCACTTCCGCTACAATCAGTGCCCCGGAAATCACCTTTGTAGACCCCGGAGTAGGCGGTTTGGGAGGCGCCGCTGCTCGAATTGCCGCTGCCGCCACACGATACCAGTAGCGCGGAAACAAGCAGTAAACTCAGAATCTTATTAATCATTGGCAATTCTGCGGACTCCAGCCGCGTGATCTTAACACCTAGAACTTCACGCATTCACTCATACCTTGGTATGAATGTGCAAATTTCGCCTCTGGTTGCGGGACCCGTTGCCTTAAGTCTCGCCTGGATGTGCCTAAATAGTGCTGTGAACCCCGGTTTAGTGCCTACCCTGGGCCCGCCATGACAAAAATCACAGATCAATCAAGCTACAGGCGCCGTCGAATCCTGACCGCCGCACTCGGGCTCGGAGCCTTATCGAGCTTCGGCTACCTTCGTTATAGCGGACGCGCTACCGAGGCACTCGGTGTCGCTCGCCCGGCAAAAGCCGACACCCTAGGCACCGAAAGTACACAGTCATCGGCAAGCGCCGGTGCAGCACGCGTGACCAGTAAATATGCGGCCACACACTACAACAACGCCTACGAATTTGGCTGGAACAAAACAGATCCAGCGCGCCATGCTGGTGGATTTCGATTACGGCCGTGGACCGTGACCTTCGATGGTCTGGTAGAACGTCCAGGAACCTTCGATGTCGACCAATTAATGGGCCTGCCTTTCAACCAGCTTGAGGAGCGAATCTACGACTTTCGCTGTGTCGAGGCGTGGTCCATGGTCATTCCCTATAACGGGAGGCCATTGGCGGACATCTTAAAACGCCTGCAGCCGTTGAGTAGTGCCCGCTACGTGGCCTTCACCAGCGTCTACCGGCCCGAAGAAATGCCGGGCCAATCGTCACCGTTCAGCAGTCTTGCGTGGCCTTATGTGGAGGCACTGACGATCGAAGAGGCGATGCATCCGCTGACTTTCGCGACCTTTGGCGTCTACGGAGACCAGCAACTACCGCAAAACGGCATGCCGCTGCGCATCACGGTGCCCTGGAAATACGGCTTCAAGTCTGCGAAGTTTATTACCCGCATGACACTAACCGACAAACGACCCGCCGCTACCTGGCATGATGAGACACCCTCCGAGTACGGCTGGTTCAGCAATGTCTATCCGGATATCTCACACCCGCGCTGGAGTCAGTCTACCGAACGGCGCATCTGGGGTGATGGTGATATCGAACGGTTAGCCACGCGGCCTTACAACGGCTATGGCGAGTCGGTGGCACACTTGTATCCGGGAGACACCCGCCAATACCGTTAATGCGTGCGCTGCTTCACCTGGCTTGTGGCCTGCCCATGCTAGTGCTGGCTGTGGGCTACCTCCGGCACACTCTCGGAGTCGACCCTGAAAAGTCCATTCTCTGGGAAACAGGAATTTGGGCCTTCAATTTGCTGATTCTGGCTCTGGCGCTGCCGCATGCGGCCCGCTGGGCCAGATGGCCTACCTTGATCCGTTATCGGCGGGCCATGGGATTGTGGGCATTTGCTTATATAAACTGCCATCTGCTCGCATTCGTAACCTTTCTTCTTGCGTGGGATGTCTATCGCCTGGGTGAAGAAATCCTCGAACGGCCCTATATTCTGGTTGGTTTCAGTGCTTGGCTCACTCTAGTACCGCTAGCGATCACCTCGACACGCGGCTGGATTCAACGATTGGGAACACGTTGGAAACGGCTACACTCGGCAATTTACATCGCACTGGCACTTGCTGCTGTGCATTATTTCCTGACCGTGCGCAGTGATTATGCGTGGGCCGGCAGCTACGCGCTTATTGCCATTGTGTTACTGGTTTCTCGATGGCTTACCGGAAAACGTGCCAAAACAGCTGCGATGCGGTCATAAGCGCCACACTGAATTCTCAAGCCCATATTAGTCTGGAGGCATCGGGCATAAACGCTTAGCATTGCACTGATGATCTCCCGGGAGAATGAAATGACTGAGTTTTCAACCCTGCGCTGTGAGGCTTGTCAGATCGGCGCGCCGCCGGCCAACGCAGACGAATTGCATGAGTTCCTCTCAACCTATAAGGAGTGGCAAAAAGTCGAGGTCGACGGCGTCGACCAGATCAGGCGCACTTATAAGTTCGACGACTTTGTTTCCGCCATCACCTTCACCAACAAAGTGGGCGAACTGGCCGAGGCTGAAGGACACCACCCAGCACTACTTACAGAATGGGGGTGTGTGACAGTGTACTGGTGGACTCACAAGATCCACGGCCTGCACCGCAACGACCTGATTATGGGTGCTAAAACTGACGCGCTTTACTAAAGCCGCTTGCCGCTGATCAGCGGCACACTGAAGTACTGGCTAGTTTTTACCTGAATGGATCGTACAGAACGTTTTTACCGAATTGACCGCTTGTTGCGTAATCAGCGCAGTGTCACATTGCGTCAGTTGATCGACATGCTCGAGGTATCGCGAGCCACCATCCGCCGAGACCTGGAGTACCTGCGTGATCGAATTGGAGCGCCCATCGTCTGGGATCGGTCCCTGCGCGGCTACCGCTACGACACCACCATCGATAAAGAGCAGCGTCAACCGCTGCCCGGTCTGTGGTTCAGCGCAACCGAAGTGCATGCCCTGTTAGCAATGGATCAACTGCTCGCCAACCTGCAACCTGGCCTGTTGACACCGCATATCGCGCCATTGCGTGAGCGTGTCGCGAAGTTGCTGGAACACGGCCATCATGCAGCCAATGAGGTGCGTGAACGCATCCGCGTACTGAACATGGCTGCGCGCACCATAGACAGCCACATTTTCAGCTGTATTTCACACGCTCTGCTGACGCGACGGCGAGTGCGCCTTCGCCACTTTAATCGTCGCAACGAACAACGGATTGAGCGCGTCGTCTCACCGCAGCGCCTCGCGCATTACCGAGATAACTGGTACCTGGATGGTTGGTGCCACCTGCGTAAAGACCTGCGAAGTTTTGCCATCGATGCGATCGAGGCTGCCGAACTGTTAGGCGATGATCCTGCCAAAGAGGTGTCTGCGCTCGATCTCGATCGTGTGCTTGGCACCGGTTATGGCATTTTCGCAGGGGCGCAGACTCGACAAGCCGTGCTGCGATTCTCACCCGCTGCGGCGCGTTGGGTATCACGGGAGAAATGGCATTCGCACCAGGAAGGCCATTTCGAGAAAGACGGGCATTATCGACTGACTCTGCCGTATGCCAATGAAACCGAGCTGATAATGGACATCCTGCGTCATGGTCCTGAGGTCGAAGTGCTGCAGCCTGATTCTCTGCGGACACAGGTTCGGCAACGTCTAGAGGACACTGCGCGAATTTACTCGTCGCACCCATCTGCGTGCAGGCCGGCACCCACATGAAGTGCCGCGTTAGAGCAGAACCCTGCGCCAAGCCGATCACCGCCGCTGTCGTGATCAGGCCACCATTAACCAATGCTTAAAGTCAATCACCGCACTCGCACCACATGAGCCACTGGGTGGACCAGACTCCACTCGACGTCAACCTCGCGGCTGTCTGAATCCATTACGTAGCATCTGAAGTGCTTTATCTCTTTCACAGCAACCGCCTTGAGAATCTTGTCGAGCGACTTGCAGCAACGCTCGCTAGACCTCTCGACAATTCACTCGCAGCACAGACCATCGTGGTACCCAGTGCTGCGATGCAGCGCTGGCTGTCCCTAAAAATCGCTGACATTCATGGCATCGCAAGCAACCTTGAGTACCTGTATCCGGCGGAATTGATCTGGTGGCTCTATCGCCGGCAGCTAGGGGACGTGCCGCAGACCAACGAATTCGATGTGCCGACACTGACCTGGCGGGTGCTCACGCAGCTGGAGCAACAAGGTGAATTTTCCGTAGACGGCGAGTTGGGACGGTATCTGCAGAGCAGTGACGCGCGTAGTCGCTGGCAACTGGCCCGACGTTTGGCGCAGATGTACGAGCAATACCTGCTTTACCGACCCGATTGGATCATTCGCTGGCAACGCGGTAGCGCCACGGACGACTGGCAGGCCAATTTATGGCGCAAACTGACCCAGGCTGGGGGTAATCGACACTGGCTGACCCTGCAAAAACGATTTTTTGAAACCCTCGATACGCCCGCTGATAGCAATCAGCTGCCGTCACGACTGTCTTTGTTTGCCTTGCCCAGCGTATCACCTACCTACCTTCAAACGATCCAGCGTGTTGCTGAAAAGGTCGATATTTTCTTCTATGTGCTGAACCCCTCGCCAACTTACTGGTCGCAGATTGCATCGGAAAAAGAAACTATGCGTGCCGTCGAGCGTGACGGCACAGACGTCACTGCGTATTTTGATACTGGCAACACACTGCTCGCCGGTAGCGGCCGCCAACAGAGAGAGTACCTCGACTTATTACTCGAACTAGAAGGCCACAGCGACGAATGCTTTACAGCGCCTGACGAAACAACGTTGCTCGGGCGTATACAGCATGATGTATTCGGTCTCAATGATCGTAAAGCACAGACGTTGTCAGCTGACGACCACAGCATACAGCTGCACAGCTGCCACAGCCGGCTGCGCGAGCTCGAGGTGCTCCACGACCGCTTGTTGGACCTGCTTGAACGCAACCCGCAAATCACCCCAGGTGAGGTGCGGATACTGGCGCCGAATATCGTTGATTACGCCGCCGCTATAGAAGCCGTATTCGGTGCCGCAAGCGCCGACCGGTATATACCGTTCGCGGTCGTAGACGGTGCGCCACTCGACAATGACCCGCTGGTGCGCGCTTTTTTCAGCCTCCTCGACCTGGCCAGCGAACGCTTCGATGCGAACCGCGTGATCGATTTACTGGACTACGCCGCACTGCGTCGACGATTTAGGATCGAACAAAGTGACCTCACGAGTATTTATGACTGGATCGCGACAAGTGGCATCGGCTGGGGAATCGACGAGGCATCCATTACTGAACACGGCCTGCCGCCACACAGTGTTAATACCTGGAGGGCTGCTATTCAACGCCTGCTACTCGGTCACGCGTTGCCCACAAGCGACGAACTTTTTATGGACCGGCTTGCTTATCCGTTGCTGGATACTGACCAATCCCGGCTTGCCGGGTCCTTGGTGACCTTCCTCAGCCGGTTATTCGAACTGAAGCAACAGTTCTCTGGACGTCATACGCCCGCCGTTTGGAGCAAGCGGCTCAACACCATGCTGGATCTGTTTTTCGATGTGGGCGACATAGAAGAAGCGTCGCTGAATCGGCTGCGTGAAGCGATTGAAAACACACTGCAAACCACCATACAGGCAGGCTACGACGAGCCGATCGATGGCCTGATTTTCAGGCTGGAACTCGATCAATACCTGCAACCAACCAGCAACGGTGTTTTTGCCAGTGGCCGCGCGACCTTCGCGAACCTTGCCATCGGTCGCAGCCTGCCTACCGCCGTGGTGTGTTTAATCGGACTAAACGACCAGGAATTTCCGCGCATCGTTCGCGTACCAGGGTTTGACAGGATGGTTCAGGCACCGCGCCCTGGCGATCGACGGCGACGTGATGAGGACCGCTACCTGTTTCTGGAAAGTATCTTGAGTGCGCGACTAGCGCTGTACATCAGCTATTGCGGTCGACATGTCCGTGACGACACTCCGACACCGCCGAGCGTATTGGTCAGCGAATTGTTGGACTACATAGACCGCACCAGCGTGGGCTGCGACGGCTTGCCTCGCCATCAATTACTTATCGAACATCCGCTGCAAAGCTTCAGTCATCGTTATTTCATCGCGCCGGATGAGGAGCGTTATTTCAGCTACGCAAGTGAGCGCAGGCCAGCGCTGGACACCCCACAAATTCTAATGCCACCAGCGATACTGACGACACGCCTGACCGATCAGGCGCCTCAAGTATTGACTCTGCAGAAATTGGCCGACTTCTTTAGCAACCCTGCCCGCTACCTGCTTCGCCAGCGCCTCGGCGTGCGCCTTGAGCGCACTCGACCCGTGCTGGACAGCCTAGCTGCATGCCGTTCGGATTTTGACGCGCGCCTGGTGCGGCGTCAGACCTTGCTGAGCGTCTACCAGGATGACGGTGGTTTTGAAGTGGCTGAGAAAAAGCTGCGCGCGCAGGCGCTACTTGCACCGGGTGCGATCGGGCAACTTGCTCTGGAATCTGAATGGCTGAAAGTGGCTGACTTGGCTGATCGAATCGATCAGGCAGCTGCGGACCAGCCCCAGCAACGGTTCGCTTTTGAACGTGTGATCGACGGCATCCGGTTAACAGGCCAGTTGATGAATGTCGGCCAGCACGCGCAATACCGCCACTCCCTGTTACCGCTTGTACCGAGCGAACTGTTGTCCACCTGGATCGATCACCTGGCACTCAACCTGTCACCACAAACCATGCCTCATCGAACCACTCTGGTTGCCTTCGACAAAAGCTATGTGCTGCACGAGGTCACCTCACCGGAAACAATGCTTACAGAGCTGCTGGAATGGTACCGCCTCGGGCAGAAGGAACTGCTTCCTTTTTTCCCGCGCAGTGCTCACGCCTATGCAACTACCAGCGGCGACGCCCTATTGGCGGCAACCCGTCGCTGGCAAAGTTCTGAATACGCCCCGGGTGAGGATCGCAACCCTTGGTACCAGTTAGCGTTTCGCCACCAGTGGAATGAACAACCCGATACACAGTTCGCAACTCTCAGTGAAAAGATTTACGCACCAGTTGTCGAGCATTTGGAGGCTTTGGCCGAATGAGTGGCGGGAAATCTTTAGATGCACGCCTAGTAACGCTGGACGGCACGCACCTTATTGAAGCCAGCGCTGGTACAGGGAAAACCTGGACGATTACGTCGCTTTACCTGCGACTGATCCTGGAGCGTGATATTAAGGTCTCAAACCTGCTGGTCATGACCTATACCAACGCCGCGACCCGCGAATTACGCTCACGCATCCGTCAGACCCTTGAAACAGCACGCCACTGTCTGTCGAATGGCTCAACCGAAGCGATCTCGCAACTGACCGCACAAACGATTGATTCTGAGCAGTTTCTGTACCGCGCTCGTCGCGCTCTGCTTGATTTTGATGAAGCCGCGATCTTCACGATGCACGGCTTCTGCCAACGGGTACTCGCAGAGCGGTCCTTCGAAGCGGCCACGCCCTTTGAACTGGAAGTGTTGACCGATCAGTCAGCATTGCTGGCCGAGATTATCGACGATTTCTGGCGCACTCGCATCTGCAGCGCGGAACCGTTATGGGCCAGTTATCTGTTAAGCCAGGGTGCTGCCGACGCGAAGCAGTTGCAACGATTACTGTATCCCCTGGTCGGCCGCCCCTACCTGCAAGTCGTGGCGCCCGCCGCGGTAGCAACCGAACCGAACAACGAGCGATCGCTGCTCGCAGCATTTGAAGAATTGCAACAGCTCTGGCAGACCGCACGCCAAACCATTGCTGAACTGTTGCACGATCACCCCGCACTCAACCGCAACGCCTACCGTGTCGCTAGTATCCCGCGATGGATTGAGGCGATGAATAATTTTCTCTCTCGAGCACGGCCTGATTTCGTGTGCTTCGCCGAATTCCGGCATTTCGACCGTTTTCAGTCAACGATCCTGCAGTCACCGAAATCCTTGAAGAAGGGTCAACACGCCCCCGAGCACCCATTTTTTGACGCTTGCGACCATTACGCCACGCTACACAGCCAACAGAAAGACATTTTCATGGCTCGTTACCAGCGCCTGCAGTCTGAACTCTTTGATTACGCCAATCACGAGCTTCTTGCACGCAAGTCCGAACAACACCTGCAGTCATATGATGACCTGCTGTACCGATTGAATCTGGCGCTCGATCAAAACCCGTTACTAACCGACACTTTGCGCACCGATTATCAGGCCGTTCTGGTCGATGAATTTCAAGACACCGATCCGACGCAGTACGCCATCCTCGAACGGGTATTTATCAGCGGTGGGCTGCCGACTTTTCTGGTCGGCGATCCGAAGCAAGCGATTTACAGTTTTCGCGGTGCCGATATCTATTCCTACCTGCGCGCCAAACGTGACGTCGCCGATCATCACCAGCTGGATACCAACTGGCGCTCAAGTGATCGCCTGATCCATGCGGTCAATGTCCTATTTGGAAATGCCGAGCACCACAACCCGCTCTACTTTCCAGAGATCCCGTTCAGCCCCGCCACTGGTGCCTCCAACACACGCCTCGAACTGAGTGGTGACCCGAACATCAAAGCTGCTCTGGTGTGCTGGCAGATCGCCCGCAATGAGCCTTCGAAACTGCTCAGCAAGCAAAACGCCCGACAACAAGCCGCACAAGCGACCGCGGGCGAGATTGCGCGTCTTCTGACTATCCCGGCGAAACTGGGTAACAACCCGTTAGCTGCCAGTGATATCGCTGTCCTCGTTCGCACTCATCACGAAGCCGAAATCATCGAGCGCAGCCTGCAGGCAGCAGCTGTACCCAGCGTCAGGCAGACCCAGCAGAACGTATTTGACAGCCACGAGGCGCTTGAACTTGAACGACTGTTGATCGCGATTGCTGAACCGACCCGCGAGGCGCATGTTCGAGCAGCCCTGTTAACCGAACTTCTGGGTTACGACGCTCGCGAACTCGCCGAACTTGCGAAAGACGCCACGAGATGGGCCGAACGCCTGGATGATTTTTTTTCCTATCGCACGCTGTGGGATGAACACGGCTTTGCCCGCATGTTCAGCCGACTGGTGCAGGGCGAGGGGATACAGCAGCGTTTGCTGGCCTATGTCGATGGAGAGCGCAGGACCACCAACCTGCTGCATCTCGGAGAACTTTTGCAAGCTGAAGCGCCACTCCGCGCCGGCATACAGGCCTCGATCAAATGGCTTGCCCAGCGGCGCGGCGATAGCGCTGCGAATGAGGAATGGTTGTTGCGGCTGGAAAGCGATGCCGAGCGGGTGCGCATAGTCACCATTCATGCAAGCAAGGGACTCGAGTACCCGGTCGTGTTCTGCCCGTTTACCTTTGGTGGAGAGAGCGCTGTTCGCCATCATGGACCGATTGTTTGCCACGATGCGGTTGCCGATGCTTTGGTGCTTGACTTTGCGCTCTCCCAGGACGACCCCGCATATCAACAGGCCGAGCAGTCGGCTTTTGCCGAGAACCTTCGCTTGTTGTATGTCGCCGTGACCCGCGCCCAGAGCCGTTGCTATATCACCTGGGGTGCCATCAACGAAGCGGCAAGCGCACCCCTCGCCTGGCTGCTGCACCATGAGGAGGGTGACACCGATATCAACGCCTGCGCGGCGCGCGTGCGCAGCTTGACAGACGAGCAGATCGCCACAGCACTGTGGCGTATGGCCGCAAAATCCAGCGGCGCCTTCGCAATGTGCTCACCTCCGCAAACTGCCAAACGCTACCAGTCGAGCGCATCAGTACCATGCGCGGGCATCGCACGCGTCTTCAAACGACGCCTGCCGACAGCACGGCTGCTGCACAGCTTCACGGCACTCACGCGCGGCCACGAAACCGACCATCCCGATCACGACGCTCTGGTTCAGCGCCGGCCGCAGCGCGAAGGCGACGCGCTGGTTTTTCCACGTGGCCCTCGCGCCGGCACTTGCCTACACCGGATACTCGAAAAGCTTGATTTCACCGAGTCCATTGACGGTGCGCAGCGCGAAATGCTCGACAGCGAGTTGCGTTGTGCTGGTTTCGGTGAGCGCTGGCGCGACAGTGCCGTGATGCTGCTCGACAACACTCTGGACACGGCGATCGACGGCGATGCACTGCGTTTACGGACCATCACCCGCAAGCAGCGCTGCGACGAACTCGAGTTTTACACACCATTGGCGCCACTCAGTGCCAATGCGCTCAGTACGCTGCTCAGACAGCACCGCTTCGGATCCGGTGCACCAGCACAGGAATGGATCAAAGCACTCAACTTCGAGCAGGCACATGGTTACCTGCACGGTTTCATTGACCTGATCTTCGAGTACCGCGGGCGCTACTTTCTTGCCGATTACAAGTCGAATGACCTCGGGTTCGACGACGCTGCTTACACGCCCTGCCAGCTGGAAATCACGATGGCGCGTGAGTCTTATTTTCTGCAGTACCTGATCTATGCGCTAGCATTGCACCGTCATCTGCAGCTGCGCGTGCCGGGCTATGACTATGGGCAGCATTTTGGCGGGGTCTACTATCTTTTCCTGCGCGGCATGGAACCGGCCAGCAGTAATCGCCGTGGCGTTTATTTTGACCGCCCTGCGCAGCGCCTGATTGCCGACCTTGATCACCTGGTCAGCGGCGAGTGAATACATTCACTAACAAGGCCGCGATCCTCGATCCGCTCTACCGATCGGGCTGGCTGGAGGACATCGATGTTCATTTCGCGACCTTGCTGGCAGAGCTTGATCCGCAGACCAATGAGACGCTGCTGCTGGCCGCAGCGTTGACGAGCCAGCGCACACAATCCGGCGACGTGTGTGTTGACCTCAATGATCATGCGCTGACCGGCGCCTATTGCGCGCATCTCGAACAATCCGTGCCTGAGACCTCAACGTGGATCGGTGCCCTGCGGCGCTCGCCCGTGGTCGGGCGGCCCGGAGATTATCGGCCGCTGGTGCTGGATGACCATGGCCGAATGTACCTGTACCGCTGCTGGGCACAGGAGAAGCGCCTCGCTGAGGCGCTGATAGGGCGACTGCATGCCAAGGATATCGCCAGCAGTGCTGCACTTGACCGATTAGCGCCTACACAAGGCGTCCTCGAACAACCCGCTGCACAAGAACAGCGCGAGGCAACGCTCATGGCCGTACGCCGGCCGCTCAGCATCATCAGTGGCGGACCGGGTACCGGCAAAACCAATACAGCCATCAGCGCGCTGGCACTATTGGCACAAATGTACCCGTCAGAGCCACCGCGTGTTGCGCTGACCGCCGCTACTGGCAAAGCTGCTGCAAATCTTCGCGATGCGTTGGTGAATGCCGATCCTGAACTCAGACTGGGGGCCGTCTTGGACAACGCTGAGGCCGCAACGCTACACCGCTTGCTCGGTTTCCGACCCGCTGCGGGCCCGACCCATGACGCGCAAAACCCGCTGGATGTCGATGTCGTGGTGGTGGACGAAGCATCGATGGTGGACCTTAAATTGATGGCCGCGTTGCTCGACGCAATGCCAGATAGCGCACGGCTGATACTACTCGGTGACCCCGACCAACTCGCTTCGGTCGAATCGGGTGCCGTATTGAGCGATCTGTGTGCTGGCCTAAGCGCGTACAACAACTCGGCAGAGGGCCCGACACTTGGCCGGAATATCGCCACACTGCGGCACAGCTGGCGGTTTGGCCCGCACAGCGGCATTGGACAGTTGGCCCGTGCCATCAACGCCGGTGATGCAGAGCGGGCTTTGACCTGCCTGGCTGATTCACAGCTGCCCGACGTCACCCTGAGAGCGTGCAATGATTCCAAGGCGCTGGATGCCTTGCTTGAACAACACGCAGTGCCGACACTGGCCGCTTGTGTTGGCAATGATATGAATCTGCTGGAACTGGCTGAATGCCATGCGGCGCTGCGTTTACTGGCAGTACATCGGCGAGGTGTCGGCGGAGCCATTGACCTTAACCAGCGCATCGAAGACG
>CAZAHE010000002.1:82948-86798 GCA_964484965.1 uncultured Acidiferrobacteraceae bacterium
GGTCATCCTGGTGCTACCGACCACGCCCTCGCCAGTGCTTTCCCGCCAATTGCTTTACACCGCGGTGACCCGTGCCACGGCAACGGTCGAGATTTGGGGTTCGGAGAGGGTCGTAGCAGAGACGATTGGCCACCCCACACGGCGCGTCTCAGGGCTTGTCAAACAACTACGGCTGTAGCAACAACTCACAAATACTGGGCTGAGCAGGGAAGAGACAAAGCCGCGTGTTGCGGCATTACTCAGAAATCAATAGTGCCCGGGTGTTTGGTCCCAAAGGCAATTCGTAATCATGTGAGGCGATGACGATACTGTTGGCGGCGTTGACGATCTTTGCGGTAACGTAAACTGACTCCTTACCGACCGCATAGGTGCCGACAATTGCAGCCTGAACGTTGTGTTCCTGACTGATGTTCTTCAACTCCCGAGAGAGAAGAAATTCACCCGCTTGTTGCTTGATGTAAATACTTTTGCGCAACAACATTTCGATGATCTTGACGCCATGATCAGCAAAACGACTGGCTAGCTGCTGCGAGACAATTCGTCCGAAAGACGATGATTCGGCAAGATTGTCGATATTGACAAAACTGGCGGCAGCAACTGCGCGCTGCATATCGAGCTGGGTACCGGCTTTTTTCACCAGGCTATCGGCGGCACGGTGGCTGGCGCCCACCAAATCATCGTCCGATATTGTGCGCTGGAGTAACTTGCTCAGCGTATTAAGGCCCACCTTCGGATGCACATGCATGCCCTTGGGTACGGTAGTCTCACAAGCGCTTAGGGCCAGAGAAATTAGGGCCACAGTAATAATCCCAATCAAAGTCTTCATCTTGAGCACAGAACCACCTCTAGCAAAAGCTATCCTAAGAACCGCCATGTAACGCCGTCTACTCCACGCTCACCACCTTTACGACCGTACCGGGCGGTAACGGCGGTGGTGGTTGAGTGATTGTGTAGTTTTGTGTATCCCCAGTATTGAGATAATAAAGCATCGAGTCAGACATCAGTAGTCGTCCTTGATGCTGAATTTGAGTGGTGACCAGAACCTCCGTTGGGGTTACTTGCTTCTCTCGTAACTTGATTTCGAACGGCATATCGTTTTTTCGCAAAAACGATTCCTTATGGTTCGACTTTGCATCAAATCGATCGCGGTGCTGCACCACCTTGACGCTGTACTTGAGCGTGTACGCATCATTTGTTTTCGCCAATCGTTCGTCAACCAGTACGGTTCTCCCATTCGAAACCAGATGACTTGTCAACAAGTCATGGTACGCGCGATGGAAATCACCACTATTCTCCGCAGGTTGTTCGATATACAGCGTTGCACGATCGCCCTTCAGCAGCTCATTGATTTTGGCCGCTTCGGCCTTGGCCAAAAGATCCCAGTGATGAGCCGCCTGCAGCTTGTGCTGAAAGGATTGCGGATACATCTCTGCCAGTGGAACCCAGCGTCCGGGAAAACTGTAGGTCGTGTGCGCAGGTAACAAATGGCTGAAGTTGCATCCAGCAAGTAAGGTGGCGACGACCGAGGCTAACAACGACCATTTTTTCATGACTTAAACCTTGTCTGATATCGACTGCGAGGGGCATATGGGGCACCGTAGCGGTACCGATAAACCCACATTAACGAAGCACTCTAATCTTTTCTAGTATTTCGGATCAAGCATGGCGAACTTAGGAGGGTATTCATTCATCTTGATTGGGGCCTATCTTTTGCTGTCTTTGGCCGTCAATGGCAGTGCTGTCTTGTACTGAACTTGTTTGAGGGAAAAACTTGACTTGATACTGGCAATCCCGTCGATTCGCGTCAGATGCTCCATAAGAAAACGCTCATAAGCTGCCAAATCTGGCACCACAATGCGCAGCAAATAATCGAATTCCCCGGTCATCAGATAACACTCCATGACTTCCGGGCGTGAGCCAATCGCGGTTTCAAAGCGTTCCAATGCGCCTTCAATCTGTTTTTCCAGCGCTACCGTCGCAAAAACGTTGATCGGCAGACCGACTGCCTCGGGATTGACCAGCGTCACATAGCGGCGGATGACGCCCGACTCCTCGAGCGCTTTGACGCGGCGCCAGCACGGCGAGGCAGACAATCCCACACGATCAGCGAGCTCCGTGTTGGAGATCCGCGCGGCCCCCTGAATGATGCTGAGAATGCGAAGATCAATCGAATCGAGGGTGGGTTTAGACATAATTCTTCAATTTTGTAAAAGATTTTAAAATATTATTGTGTATTTTGCTAAATATACGGATATAACGAAAGATATTACCGTAACTTTCGCAATATACTGCTACTAGCCCTTCGACTGAGACGATGCCACGCATGAGCCAGTTGCTACTGGATCCCGACGCGGAACCGATACTGTCCGCCCGACCTACCGATCGCCTCAGCGTACTGAAGGCGCTGGAGCAAAAAGTACTGTGGCTGGCGGTCTGGATCGTTCATCACGCCAACCACATTCGTGAAGGCGATGGTGAACTCAAGGTCGGCGGCCACCAAGCCTCATCGGCTTCGATGGTGACGTTGATGAGCGCGCTCTATTTTGCAACCCTGCGGCCTGAGGACCGGGTCGCTGTCAAACCCCACGGCAGCCCCGTTTTTCACGCCATCCAGTACCTGCTGGGCAACCAATCGCGCGAACAAATACAGCGATTTCGGGCCCTTGGCGGGGCACAGTCGTACCCATCGCGAACAAAAGACAGCGACGACGTCGATTTTTCAACCGGCTCCGTAGGGCTTGGCGTCGCCATGACCACTTTTGCAGCTCTGGTACAGGATTATCTAGCCGCGCACGGCTGGGGACTGCGCCGCGGGCGCATGGTCGCGGTGGTGGGCGACGCAGAGCTCGATGAAGGCAATATTTACGAAGCGCTCCTCGAAGGCTGGAAACACGACGTGCGTGATCTGTGGTGGGTGATTGACTACAACCGCCAGAGTCTCGATGCGGTGATTTCTGATCGTCTGCTGAACCGGTTCAGCCGGCTTTTCAACAGCATGGGCTGGCGGGTCGTCACGGTGAAGTACGGACGTCTGCTGCAGGATGCCTATGCCAGAGCGGGCGGTGAAGCTCTACGGCAGTGGATCGATGCCTGCCCCAACACGCACTATTCCGCGCTGGTTTACAAAGGCGGTGGTGCCTGGCGCGAGCGTTTGCTCAATGACATCGGCGCGCGTGCCGGAGTGCAAAACCTGATCGGTCAATATAACGACGAGGAACTGCACGGGTTAATGACGAACCTTGGCGGCCATTGCATCGAAAGTATGCTCGAAGCCTTTGAAGAGGTCACTGACGACCAGCCAACGTGCTTTTTCGCATACACCATCAAGGGCTATGGATTGCCTCTCGCCGGACACAAGGACAATCATGCCGGTCTCATGACACCGGAACAGATCGCCGCGATGCGTGAGCTTTTCAGCATTACCGAGGGCGCGGAATGGGAGCGTTTTGCAGGCCTGAACATTGATTCGCCGACGCTGCAGCGCTTTCTCGATGACGTGCCGTTTAACAGCCCGCAAACGCGGCGTCATAGGGCGGCTCCAGTGGCACTGCCGGCAACAATCAAGGTCCCCAGTAAAAAGAACACCTCTACGCAAGAGGCCTTCGGCCGAATTCTGGACGGTATTGCGCGCGCTGACGATGACCTTGCCGCGCGACTTGTCACGACCTCGCCTGACGTCACCGTTTCTACCAACCTTGGCGGTTGGGTCAATCGCCGAGGTCTTTTTCATCGCAACGCCCAACAGGAACTGGCGGCCGGCGGCGAAGTGCATTCCTTGCGACAGTGGCAAAGCTCTCCCAAAGGCCAGCACTTGGAACTCGGCATTGCCGAGAACAATCTCTTCATCATG
>CAZAHE010000003.1:0-2035 GCA_964484965.1 uncultured Acidiferrobacteraceae bacterium
GACTCCAGGCTGTGCTTTTCATCGACCAGCATGATCTCCAAGGTTGCTGTTCGTCCGAGTATGCGTTTAGCTCGGGCAGTGTCCTGCACCCCGGGCAGTTGCACGACGATCCGCCGGTCACCTTGACGTTGGACGAGAGGCTCGGCCACTCCCAATCCGTCAATGCGGTTTCTCAGTGCCGTGATGTTCTGTTCGAGGGCGAATTTGGACATTTCATCGATCGCACTCTGGCTCAGTTGCACTACGATTTTTTCCGGCGTTGCTTCGTCTTCGTCCCGCACATCGAGATCCGACAGTTCACGCGAGATGACCTCTCTTGCTTTTGATTGGTCAGTGGCGCTACGCAACACTATCTCTATACCACGTCCACCCTTCCTTCTCACGCTTCGGCTACGCACCTTGCCTTTGCGCAATACGGCTCTGAGGTCTGCAACATAGCGGTCTTCCATTCGGCGGACAGCACTGTCCATATCGACTTCCATCAGAAAATGCACGCCACCGCGAAGATCAAGGCCCAAATTCATTGGTCTCGCAGACAACGATTCCAGCCACGCGGGCGCAGCTGGCAACAATGTTAGAGCGATGGTGTAGCGATCGTTAAGTTCGCGCTCGAGAATATCGCGAGCTTTCAGTTGTTTGCCGAGACTCGAAAAACGAAAACTTCCTCCCTTTTTATCCAATGACGCGCGGATTAAGCCCGCTTCGGGATCACCCAGCAGCGCTCGGATACGGTCGAACTCGGCACTCGCAAGCGCCGTGCCACGAACACCGCGAACTTGGATGCCAGGATCGTCACCAAACAGATTGGGAAAGGCAAAAAACAGGCCCGGCCCGATCACTGCCATGATGATCAACCACTGCCACCATCCATAGCGGTTCAGCATAACCTTACCCGGGTCGCTTGATGTCCCATGAACTCGTGGCCCACACCAGTCGCACCCCTCTAGTCCTTCGACTTCTTGAGATCCGTGCCGCTCCCCGTTACTGTCCCTTTGGGCATCATCTGCGCCACCGCATGGCGCTGCACCCGTACCACGGTACCCGCCGCCACTTCAATTGAGGCAAACGAATCGTCCAGACTGGTGACCGTACCGAGCAGTCCTCCGTTCGTGACGACCTCATCGCCCTCTTTCATCGCAGCGACCATTTCTTTGTGCTGCTTAGAACGCTTTTGTTGTGGCCGTATCAGGAGGAAATAAAACAGGACGAATATAATTATCAGCGGCGCAAGACTCAGTAATCCACTGCCACCACCGGCCCCTTCTTGCGCCCAAGCATCGGAAATGAAGAAATTCATTGCTTTTGGTCTGTCCAACGTGTGAATAAAGGCGCGTGATTATGCCATAGGGCGGCCATCTGCCCCGTATCGGCCCAAGAAGTCATCCATAAACTCTTGCAACCGCTGTTGTTCGATAGCAGTCCGTATCGAAGTCATCAACCGCTGAAAAAAATGCAAGTTGTGAATTGTTCCCAACCGCGGTCCGAGCATTTCGCCACTGCTGTAAAGATGCCGCAGGTAACTTCGCGAATACTCTTGGCAGGTGATACAGGGGCAATCGGATTCAACTGCAGCCATATCTTCCCGGTTAATGGCGTTTTTCAGCCTGACGATGCCGCTGTGCGTATACAACCATCCATTCCGTGCATTTCGTGTCGGAAGGACACAATCGAACAGATCAATGCCAGCGGCCACCCCAGCCAGCAAATTCTCCGGTTTGCCGACGCCCATCAGGTAGCGCGGCGCCGAGGGCGGCATTCGGGGAGCCACCCTCGACAGCAGGTGATGCATGTCCTGAGACTTCTCTCCCACCGACAGACCGCCTAGCGCGTAGCCGTCGAACTGCATTGCAGCTAACGCTTCGAGTGCTTCGATTCGCAATTCCTCGTAAAGCCCGCCCTGCGCAATTCCGAACAGGGCTTGATCTTCACCACGATGGATGTCGCGACAACGTTGCGTCCAGCGCAGCGAACGAAGCATCGAGGTGCGGGCCTCATCGAAGGTAGCGGGATAACGCGTGCACTCATCGAATACCAT
>CAZAHE010000003.1:2045-74983 GCA_964484965.1 uncultured Acidiferrobacteraceae bacterium
CCGAGTTGCTGCTGCACCGCGATTGATTCGTCCGGGCCCATAAACACGCGAGAGCCGTCAAACGGAGAGTGAAAAATAACGCCGCTTTCTCCGATGTCCTTCGGCTTAGCAAGGCTCCAGACCTGAAATCCACCCGAATCAGTCAGAATCGGCCCATCCCAGCGCATAAACTCATGCAAACCGCCGTGCCGAGCAATAATGTCGACGCCTGGACGCAGACTGAGATGAAACGTATTGCCAAGAATTATCTCACTGCCACTCGCACGCACTTCACTGGCTGTCACGGTCTTGACTGCGGCCGCGGTACCGACTGGCATAAAGGCTGGCGTTGACACGGTGGCCCGAGGAAGTCGAATACGCCCCAGGCGGGCATTGGCATCGGTTGCCAGGATTTTGAAATCAAGACTCATGGACGGCTCCGCTCCAGCCACATTGCGTCACCATAACTGAAGAATCGATAGTCCGAATCAAGTGCGTGGCGATAAGCTGCACGTACGCACTCGACACCGCCAAACGCGCTGACCAACATAAGCAGCGTCGATCGCGGCAGGTGAAAGTTAGTAATCAGGCAATCGACCACTGCAAATTGATAGCCAGGATAAACAAAAAGGCCAGTATGCCCTTCAAAAGGTTTTAACTGACCCGCTAAAGCCGCAGTTTCCAACGCTCGCACCACAGTTGTTCCAACCGCTATGACCCGTCCCCCTCTATTACGTGCTGTGTCTATGTCCGCAATCACTGACTGGGGGACAGACATCCACTCCTCATGCATGCGATGTTGGCGAACTTGCGTCACACGTACAGGTTGGAAAGTACCGGCACCCACGTGCAAGGTGATCATCGCCGTGTGTACACCGCGCGCTTCAATCGATTCGATTAGCGGGTAGTCGAAATGTAGGCCTGCTGTTGGTGCGGCCACCGCGCCAGGGCACGAAGAAAACACAGTCTGGTAGCGTACTTCGTCGAGCACCACGGGCCGGTGTTTGATATATGGCGGCAACGGCATCTGACCTTCACGTTCCAACAATGACGCGATCGAGCCGAGGCTTGTTAGTCGAAGCTGAAAAAATTCATCCGATCGACCGCAGACTTCAAGTTCAGTGCCTAGATCGGTCTTTATCACCGTGCCCTGGCCCGGTGCATTGCTTGCTCGAATCTGGGCTAGAAATGTACCGTCACCTTGATCCCTCTCGAACAACACTTCCACCCGACCACCGCCGGGCACCTTGCGTGCCAGCAAACGGGCACGCACAACACGGGTGTTATTGAAAACCAACAGATCATCGGCTCGAATTAGGCTCACAAGATCGGAAAATCGCTGATCAATGAGCACGCCTTCGACTGTGACCTGAAGCAGCCTCGAAGCCGCGCGCTGGGGTAACGGATACTGCGCAATTCGCTCGGCGGGTAATTCAAAATCGAATTGGTCAACGTTCAACGTGCTGCTCCGGCATTCTCATTCGAAGAATCAGATACAAATTGCTAAAAGTATCATGCTGGCTGCTGTGCACCTTCGCTCCCCACTTATGTTCAAAAAACACGTGCACCGGGCTATTACTGCTGACGCGTGGTTCGCCCGTATAATCGGAAAATGCTGTCAACATTGTATAGATCATATTTATAGTGACAGAATTGCCCATCAATCATTCCAGCCAAAGAAATCTGACATTCTGAGCCATGACTTCTCCGAACAACATTCTCATTCTCGGTGCTTCCTACGGTTCGTTGCTCGCCACCAAATTACTTTTTGGTGGTCATCGCGTCACGTTGGTCTGCCTACCCGATGAGGCAGACCTCATCAACGCCTCCGGGGTATTGGTACGAATGCCCATAAAGGGCCGCGAAGAGGCCGTTGAAATCGACTCGAGGACACTGCCCGGTTCACTGTCTGCCGCGGCGCCAACCGAAGTGACGGCGGCGCAATATGATCTGGTAGCGCTCGCCATGCAAGAGCCGCAGTACCGTGCACCCGAAGTGCGTCAGTTGCTGGCGGAGATTGCACACGCCCGGGTCCCGTGTCTTTCGATCATGAACATGCCGCCATTGCCTTACCTTGCGCGGATTCCCGGCGTGGATCAGGATGCCTGCCGTGATTGTTACACCGATGCCAGTGTCTGGGATGCCTTCGATCCAGAACTGGTCACTTTGTGTAGCCCGGATCCGCAAGCCTTCCGTCCGCCTGGCGAACCGCTGAACCTGCTTCAGGTACGTCTGCCGACCAATTTCAAGGCAGCAGCGTTTTCCGACCAAAGGCACACAGCATTGCTGCATGAGCTGGCCACAGATATCGAAGCGGCGAGATTTGATACCAGCGATGGGCCAGTGGAATTGCCTGTCAAACTTAAAGTACACCAATCGGTATTTGTACCACTAGCAAAGTGGAGCATGCTGTTGGCTGGTAATTATCGTTGCGTATCAGCTGATGCAATACGCTCAATCAAGGACTCTGTACACAGTGATCCAGACGAGAGCCGTGCAATGTACGAATGGGTTGCAGCGCTGTGCGTCTCGCTTGGTGCCAGCCCCGATGACCTGGTGCCGTTCGACAAATACGCCAATGCTGCGCTGTCTCTGCAGAGCCCCTCTTCCGCTGCCCGTGCCATCGATGCTGGTGCCCCGTACATCGAGCGCGTCGATCGCCTAGTCCAATGCATAGCGGTCACTCGCTCGCAGCAAAACCCAATACTCGAGGGTATCGTAGCTACCGTCGATCAACGCCTCGAGACAAATCGCAAGGCCTGACGCGGTGACTGATCCGCTGCTTGACTACGTCAACGACTTATCCGGTTGAGATATCAGCACCCGAGATCCGTGACTATCGTCAGGGCAACAGTGGTATTGAGTACCTGCATAGTTTTGATTCTGCCAAACCAGGCCCTCATGTTCTGATTTCGGCTGTCGTTCATGGTAACGAGTTGTGTGGTGCAATTGCCGCAGACTGGCTGTTGCGCCTGAACCCTGAACCCGTTTGTGGCCGTTTGAGCGTGGGATTTATGAATGTCGAGGCCTACCACAGTTACGACCCTGAGCATCCCAATCGCTCGCGTTGGGTGGATGAGGATTTCAATCGCTTATGGGGACCAGGAGTGCTCGCAGACAGTGCCCGGCGAGAGACTAGCGAACTCCGTCGTGCCCGAGAAATAAGGCCGTTCCTCGATACCGTCGACCTATTATTAGACATTCATTCAATGCAACAGCCGTGCGTGCCGTTGATGATGGCAGGCATGCTGCCTCGAGGGCGAGATCTCGCCGCTAGCGTCGGCATCCCGGCTGTGGTGATTACCGATTGTGGTCACAAAGAAGGTATGCGCATGCGTGATTACGCCGACTTCGGGGATCCTGACAGCCCCCGCAACGCACTGCTGATCGAGTGTGGTCAACACTGGGAAAAAGCCTCTGTGAGCGTCGCCAAGGCGGCAGTGGTCCGGTTCCTGCGGGCCTGCGCTGTTGTCCCGCAGGACTTCGGAGAATCGCTGCTCAAAGAAATGCCCGTGCCAACTCAACAAAGCTTCTTTCAAGTCGGCGAAATCGTTACGGTGGAAACCGATAATTTTGTTTTTGATCAACCCTGGACAGGGTTTGAACATCTCCCAAAAGGTAGTGACATTGGCCGCGATGATAAACGCCTCGTAAGCGCTCCTTTTGAACCCACTGTGCTGATCATGCCGTCCAAAAGACTCCAGCGCGGCAAAACTGCCGTCCGACTTGCTTATCCGCTGTCCAGCTGAACACCGTCACTGGCGGTACACACCCACTCAGCGCACACTGGACAGTGGCTGTGACTCTCAACTATCGTCTAAGTGGCAAGCAAGCCGGCGTCCATCGGCAACGTTGCGCAACTCTCGTACCTGAACCGAACAACGGTCCATCGCATATGGACATCGCGGATGGAAGTGGCACCCTGCAGGCGGTGTCAACGGTGAGGGCATTTCTCCGCGCACCGGTTCAAAATGGCGGCGGTGAGATTTGATACGCGGCACCTCAGCCAATAAGGCTTGTGTATACGGGAGAAGTGGTTCGCGAAACAATGTTTCGGTCGCGGCCACTTCGGCGACACGGCCCAAATACATAATCACCACACGGTCGCGCTCTAGTTATAGTGTGCCCTACAACTTTACTCACAAGTTTTTATTGAATCCGATGACCCCTGCCATCAGCATCGTAACAGCTGCAAATATTCCGTTTCGTTTGATGCAATACGAGCACAACCCAGACACCCCAAGTTTCGGATTAGAAGCTGTTGAAAAACTCTCGCTCTCACCTGAACGTGTCTTCAAAACGCTGCTCTTTAAAAATAATCATGGGCAATTACATGTCGCAACGTTACCGGTGACGCACCAACTCAACCTGAAATCCTGTGCGGCATTGACTGACTCAAAAAAAGCGTGGATAGCGGATTCTGTTGAAGCAGCGCGTGTAACAGGCTACGTGATCGGCGGCATCAGTCCGCTCGGGCACAAGCGAGAATTGCCACTGATTATCGACCAGACGGCAAACGATTTTGGCAGCATCTACGTCAGTGCTGGCCGACGTGGCCTCGAGATTGAGCTGGCGGCTGATGATCTTGCATGTCTAGCAAACGCACGCTTTGCGGACATCAGGCACGACTGATCAATGCCTACAGAACGAACTGACAACATCCGACGGCTTGCGCACATCCAGTTCAGAAAATATCCAGACGGTTACTTCGAACCTCAAAGTAGAATAGGCACTGTTACACGACTTTATTACGATTAGAACAGATTGCCCGAGTGATGAAACTGGTAGACGTGCGGGATTCAAAATCCCGTGTCCTTACGGACGTGTCGGTTCGACTCCGACCTCGGGCACCAGATTCCCATTCCCAGACACCTGGGCTGCTCACTCGCATCAGCACTACGTCTCTGAAGGCTTAACCCAAAGGATATTGATATCAGGGCTCGAGCCACTTCGCTTAAGCTCGCCGACCAGGTGCTGATCAATCCCCGTGGCGTTTGAAACGAGATCAGCAAACCAGTCCTTATTCTTGCGGTATGTCCGCTTCCACTGCGCAAGGAACAGGTCGCGCGCCTCGTCTTCGGCTGCGGTCCAGCGGAAAACGCTACCAGTTACGGTGTTTTCAGCGCCGTTCTCCAGCAGATAGACTTCGAAACCAATCTCCCACTCACTGACATCCATCGAACCATATCCTTAGGGTTGTGACCGGTGGCTCGGGTCTCAATGAGACCTGCGCGCAGTCGTCGTTCTTCTATTTTTTCTTATCCGCTGTGTGCTTCTTTCCCTCTATGTACTTGCCGATCAGTTCACCGTCAGGACTTCTTAGGTCACCGTTCCAGGGTGCGTGCACCTTGAATTCACCCTTGAAATAGCTTTTGTCAGACCACGTGAACTGCCCCCCCTTGCCATGACGCTTCCCGTCAACAAAACGGCCCACATAAGTGCCGGTCAGTGCGCCGTCGTCGGTATAGTACTTATAGGTTCCCTGGCCATGAATCTTTCCTTCCTTGTAGCCCCCCTTATGCTCGCTACCGTTCTTCCAGCGGTAACGGCCCTGTCCATGATACTTGCCGCTTTTAAACTGGCCGACGTACTTTGATCCATCTTTGTTGACCATGGTTCCCCTACCATCGATCTTGTCATCCTTCCATCCACCGCTATAGGACTTGTTGTCTGCACCTTCGGGCCACTGATAGCTACCCTGGCCGTGACGCTGGCCGTCTTCAAATTTACCCATATAGGTCGATTTATCAGGCCATGTATAGATACCTTGACCGTTGTACCGATCAGCTTTGAATACACCTTGGTACCTGGCACCGCTGGGTAACTCAATTTCTCCCTGGCCACTGAACTGATTCTCTTTCACAAACCCCTTAAACCTCGCACCACCTTTCAGTTCGACAATGACCTCGCCAGACCATGCTTTTTCCTCGCCACACGAACCTTTGCTTTGGCGTCTGCCACCGTAACGGCCGCTGCATTTTTCACCATCTTTGTATCCCAGATGGATGAAAGTTTCTGCTCCCTTATCATCTATTTTTTTTGAGCCTTTTTTGGAGGTAGCAGAATCCTTATCACTATCGGACTTCGCGCTGGTTGACCCAGTCTTTGCCGTATCCGTGGTTCGGCAAAACATATCTTTTCCGCAAGCCTGATAATCAGCGGCAACCGCCGATGGACTTGCCACGAAAGCCGGCAGGCCGAGAACAACTGTGAGCATCAGAATAATGACTTGGCCAGTCCGAAAACGATCTGGCATTTCAGGAGTGTGGGCTGCCCGCCGCGGCCATCGCTGGTAGTAGCGGGTTTCAATCTCGATTAGGGGCTGCACCTTCGCGCGATTGCAAAACTTGTTTAATATTGTGACCATCATGTCCTCTCCGACCTGGATCGCTTAGGCCCTACTCCACGGCGACTATTATCCCCTTTTTTACCGGCGCTGGGCAGGTGCCACCCACTGGTGTCAAAGCCTGACAGTTCTGCTACGTCAGCCTATACTTACAGCCAGCCAAGCTTGATTAAAGGTACTAAAGTTTCGTGCAGCTCCTGTTTGATTTCTTTCCGTTGATTGTTTTTTTTGCAGCTTATAAGTTCTACGGTATTTTCGTTGCGACAGCCGTCGCCATCGCGGCCTCGGCTGTCCAGGTCGGAGTGCATTGGCTCCGAAGCCATCGTTTCGAGACCATGCATTTGACAACGCTAGGCGTCATTGTCGTATTCGGCGGAATGACGCTGATCTTTAGAGACGATACATTCATCAAGTGGAAGCCCACGATTGTAAACTGGATATTCGCCTCGGTTGTTCTCGCCAGCCAATTCAGTAAGGGACGGACCATACTTGAAGTCCTGCTTGGCAGTAAACTCACTCTACCAGTAAACATCTGGCGCAATGTGAACTTGAGTTGGGGACTTTTTTTCCTTGTCGCGGGCGCGCTCAACCTCTACGTTGCTTTTCTGTTCCGCCCCGACCTCGGTGCCGAGGCGCGCACCGATCTATGGGTCAACTTCAAAGTTTTTGGCCTGATGGGTCTGACACTGGTCTTTGCCGTGGTCCAGATGTTGCTGATCTCGCGCCACCTCGTCGACAACAACGATGCAAAATCCTGATTCAATGGATAAACGAATAGCTATGATCGATCAACGACTACGCGAGCATTTGGCAGCGGAACAAGTCGAAATCGAGGATCAAAGCCACCTGCATGCGGGCCACCCGGGCGCTCGCTCCGGTGGCGGGCACTACGAAGTGACAATCATTTCTTCGCACTTCTCCGGACTCGATCTGCTGGCCCGGCATCGACTCGTTTATGACGCACTCGGCGCTGCAATGCAACGGGAAATTCACGCACTCAGCATCAAGGCCTACGCGCCAGACGAACTGTGACTGGCAACCGATCACGCGTCATCGGGTGTTAAAATCCAGTAATACAGGTTTTCCCAACCACTTGTCCCTCCGCGTTTTGAACTTGTGGCTGACCGAGCATTGACAACTTCTGCACTGCGACCTCATCAAGCCCTGCAAATCGAGCAAGCAATTCGGACATCAGCGCCTCAGCCGCTCGCGCGCTGCCGTCATCAATCTTCAGTGCCATGCCGAGTCCCACAGCCGGAACGACAGCGCAGCAGACACCCTCAGCCCCAGTCTTGACTACAAAATTGCCGTCACCCAGCGCTATGGCCGCACTGTTCCAACGATTGGACCCGGCCACCATAAATGGTTCGCGAACCATCGCCCGGTATAACCGTTGCGTGGCCCGTTTACGCGCTGTCTTGACTCCTTTTCCACTGCCAAAACGAGCCATCGCGAGAGCGAGTGCGCTGAGCGGCAACCCAATTACAGGCATGCCGCAACCGTCAACTGCCACCGGCATATCGGCCAGGTCGATACCGCTCATGGTTGCGATCACCCGGGCCACTCGCTGTTGCACCGGGTGCTGCCACTCAAGATAACCCTCGAGCGGATCACCTTTGGCGAGGGCAGTAGTCAACATTCCGGCGTGCTTACCAGAGCAATTGTTGTGAATTCGCCGCGGCAACTGGCGCTTGTACCGTAGTTCCGCAGCGTCCATATCGGAGATAGGAACATGCGCGCCACACCCAAGATCACTTTCGAGCAGGCCCACTTTAGTCATCCAATCTCGGATTCCTTTCAGGTGAAACCCCTCAGCGCTGTGCGAGCTGCACGCCAATGCAAGCTCTACATCGCCAAGCGACCACTCGTCTGCCGCACCCGTTTCGACCAGCGGCAATGCCTGCAGGGGCTTTACCGCCGAGCGCGGGTAAATGGGGCGCCCGGTATCACCGAGCGACAGTACAACCGCACCCTCACCGTCTACCACAGCCAAGGCACCACGGTGAAAAGACTCAGTAACCGCGCCCCGGGTCAGCATAACCAGCATCGGGTTAATGCTCATTCCCATATCAGTAACCGATCAGGCGAATACCCTGATTTTCATGTCGTTGGTCGTATCATGGAGCAACCGTTATTATGGCGATAATGCCTGCCTGGCCGAACTGTCCGGAGACGTATTAATCTTGGGCGACCCGAATTCGCAGACACAAAAAACCGCTCTGTTTGAACTGCATGTTGCACTCGGTGCCAAAATGGTACCCTTTGCCGGGTATCAGATGCCGCTCAACTATCCTACGGGCATCATCAAAGAGCACCAGCATACACGCTCGAACGCGAGTTTGTTCGACGTCTCTCACATGGGCCAAATTCATGTCCACGGTGACGAGGCACAGAGCGCGTTGGAATCTATCCTGCCACTGGATCTATCAGGGGTAGCATCAGGCAAACAGCGCTACAGTTTCCTAACCAACGCCGAAGGCGGCATCATCGACGACCTCATCATTGCAAGGTCCGAAAATAGCTGGCGACTGGTTGTCAACGCAGCCAACAAGTTTGCCGATTTGGAAGTGATCACGGCCGCCTGTAGCGGTAAAGCTTTAGTCGAGCACCTGCATGACGAAGCGCTGATTGCACTGCAAGGTCCAGGCGCGGCAAAAGTGCTCTCCACCATCGCCCCAGCAACCGATGCACTGAGCTTTATGAGCCACGCCATACTCAAAATAGACGGTATTGACTGCGGGGTTTCCCGCAGCGGGTACACCGGGGAAGACGGCTTCGAAATCAGCGTTCCAAATAAACATGCCGGGCGAGTCGTGCGCCTTTTAATGGACCAGCCAAAAGTCGCACCAGCCGGTCTTGGCTGCCGTGACTCGCTACGCCTGGAGGCAGGCTTGTGCCTACACGGCAATGATATCGATGCAACCACTACGCCCGTTGAAGCTGGCCTAAGTTGGGCGATTCCAGCTGGCCGACGTGCTCTCGGTCGCAAACAAGGAGGCTTTCCAGGTGCCGATGTTATTCTGGCGGAATTTGAACATCCCCCTGCCCGATGCCGCGTGGGACTACGCCCCGATGGACAAATCCCCGTGCGCCCACCCAGCGCAATTTGGGACAGTGAGGACAATCAATGTGGTCTTGTCACCAGTGGTGGATACGGCCCAACTGTTGAAGGCCCGATCGCGATGGGCTACGTGGATCGCGCTGTCGCTAGAACTGGCAGTAAGCTGTATGCCAAGCGTCGCGACAAAATGATCGCCCTGACCGTTGTCAAGCTGCCATTTGTCAGGCACAACTATCGACGTAATTGATACCAGGAGACACCGACATGAACGAGACCAGGTACACCGATGACCATGAATGGGCCCGGCTGGATGGTGACCTAGTGGTCGTTGGCATCACCGATTACGCGCAGGAACAACTGGGAGACATCGTATTTGTTGAACTGCCGGACATCGGCGGTGGCGTGAGCCAGGGTGAAGAGGCCGCTGTGATCGAATCGGTTAAAGCGGCCGGCGATGTTAAATCGCCCGTGACAGGCAGCATTGCGGCAATCAACGAAGTACTCATCGACGCGCCAGAAACGGTCAATCAAGATCCCACCGGCGAGGGCTGGTTCTATAAAGTACAACCAAGCGATATTGCTGAACTAGATGATCTGTTAGACGAAAGTGCTTACAACAGACTGATTTCCGGGCTGGCATAAGCGGACAAACCGACTCAACAACAGGAAGCCCAATATGAGTGATGTGCAACGACCCTTGAGTGACCTTGAGATGCACGATGATTTCATGCGCCGCCATATTGGACCCAACGAGGAAGACGTCGGCAGTATGTTGCACACACTGGGCCTTAACTCACTCGCGGACCGGGGCGCAAAAGCCGGTCCAGAGTCGATCATCACGGAACGCGCATTAGACCTAGCACCAGCGCGCGGCGAGCGCGCCACAGGCACCTATCTTCGGCACATGCGTCATCGCAACCAGGTGTTTATTTCAATGATCGGCTGCGGCTATCACGGCACCGTAATGCCACCTGTTATCAAGCGTAATGTTCTCGAAAACCCCGACTGGTACACCGCCTATACCCCTTATCAAGCGGAAGTGAGTCAAGGCCGACTGGAGGTGCTGCTGTCATTCCAGCAGATGATCATCGACCTTACTGGCATGGACATCGCCAACGCCTCGCTGCTCGACGAAGCCACCGCCGCCGCCGAGGCGATGGCCATGTCACGGCGACTCAGCAAGAACCCATCAAACCGCTATTTCGTTGACCAGCACGTCCATCCGCAGACCCTAGCCGTCGTTCAAACACGAGCGACATCGGCCGGCCATGAAATCGTCGTCGGCGACCCGTGGCGTGACCTCGACGAGGCCAACTGTTTTGGTGCTCTGCTTGCGTACCCAGCGAGCACCGGTGCAGTCCGTAACCTTACTGACCCGATCGAAAGTGCCCACGCGTACGGGGCGCTGGTGACTGTGACCACTGATCCTCTAGCATTGGTGCTGCTTAAACCCCCGGCAGAATTTGGCGCAGATATCGTGATCGGCAACGCGCAGCGCTTCGGTGTTCCGATGGGCTATGGCGGACCACACGCCGCGTTTTTCGCTACACGCGACCAATACAAGCGCTCTATGCCCGGGAGAATCATCGGTGTGTCGGTAGATGCCCAGGGACGACACGCCTTGCGCATGGCGCTACAAACACGCGAGCAGCATATTCGTCGTGAAAAAGCCACCAGCAACATCTGTACCGCCCAAGTCTTGCTCGCCAATATCTCAGCGCTTTACGCGATGTACCATGGCCCTGCAGGGCTTACCACGATTGCGCTGCGTGTTCACCGAATGACACAAATTCTGGCAGCTGGCCTCGAACAGCTGGCTCACCCCATCATCGATGATATTTATTTCGACACCATCAAAGTGCGCGCACCTGGACTTGCCGGAAAATTAGCGGCCCGCGCACGCGAATCTCGGATCAATCTTCGCTTGCTCGATGCAGACCATCTCGGCATCACACTGGATGAAACCACTAAGCGGGAAAACATAGAAACTCTGTGGAACGTGTTCGCTACCCACACATCCGAGCTGCCTGATATCACATCACTCGATCAATCGATGGTTGAAAATCTTCCACAGGACCTCCAACGCAGCACAGCGCTACTTGAGCATGCCAATTTTCACCGCTATCACTCTGAGACAGAGATGATGCGCTACCTCAGACGCACGGCGAGTAAAGACGTCAGTCTCGGGCGCTCGATGATCCCGCTTGGTTCGTGCACCATGAAACTGAATGCCACGTCCGAACTTTTGCCGGTATCAATCCGCGACTTCGCCAATCTGCACCCGTTTGCACCCCTTGACCAGACCCAGGGTTATCAGCAGTTGTTCGAGGAGCTCGAGGCGATGCTGTGTGAAATCACTGGCTTCGAGGCAGTGTCACTGCAGCCCAACGCCGGTTCCCAAGGCGAATACGCAGGCCTACTCTGCATCCGGGCCTATCATCAGCGCAATAATGAGACGCATCGCGACGTCTGCCTAATTCCCTCATCAGCACATGGCACCAATCCTGCCAGCGCAATCATGGCCGGTTTTGACGTGGTCATCATTGGCTGTGACGAAAACGGTAACGTCGACCTGGATGATCTTCAGAGCAAGGCCTCCCAACACCAGGACCGTCTTGCTGCTTTGATGATCACTTATCCTTCCACCCATGGGGTGTTCGAAGAGGGTATCCGCGAGATCTGCCGTATCGTTCACGACCAAGGCGGCCAGGTCTATATGGATGGTGCCAACTTGAACGCACTGGTTGGACTTTGCCGACCCGGTGAAATAGGCGCGGACGTCGCTCACATTAATCTGCATAAGACCTTCGCTATCCCACATGGCGGCGGCGGCCCGGGCATGGGACCAATTGGCGTTGCGAGCCACTTGGCACCGTTCCTGCCCAATCACCCGCTGGTGGAAGGCGTGAATCCCACCGCTGGCGGGCAATCGAGTATCGGTCCAGTGTCAGCAGCACCCTGGGGATCTGCGAGTATTCTGCCGATCTCGTGGGCCTACATCTCCATGCTCGGGCCCACGGGCCTGCGTCGCGCGACTGAAATCGCGATCCTCAATGCCAACTATATTGCGCGGCGCCTAGAAGATGCATATCCCGTCGTTTATACCGGTCGCAGCGGCCTGGTGGCTCATGAATGCATCATCAGCCTGGCCGAAATCAAGCATGCAACCGGTATCACGGCGGAGGATATTGCCAAGCGTCTGATTGATTATGGATTTCATGCGCCCACCATGGCCTGGCCTGTGCCCGACACTTTCATGATTGAACCCACCGAGAGCGAATCAAAGGAGGAGTTGGATCGCTTCTGTGACGCCATGCTGTCGATCCGACAGGAAATTAAGGAGATCGAATCCGGCCACGTGATGCAAGAAGACAGCATGCTGCGCCACGCTCCACATTCTTATTACCTGCTGACCAGTGACGACTGGCCTTTTTCTTACACCCGTGATCGCGCGTTTTTTCCGTCCGATGCGACCCGGCGCGACAAGTATTGGCCCCCGGTCGGACGAGTCGACAACGTCCACGGCGACCGGCATCTGGTATGCACCTGCCCACCGATCGAAGCCTACGCCGAGGACGCCGCCTGAGAGCAGCCACTATCATAGGCACCTCAATGACCACACGAACTCAGTTGAAACCCGGCGTTAAGCAAAGTGCCGCCGAAAAGATGTCCCGTTTGCCGGTACGATTCGCAGCCACTACCCCGGCCGAACGGCTACGCAAACCCGATTGGATTCGGGCCAAATTTCCAGGCGGTGCCGAAGTAGAACGGCTCAAACGCATCCTCCGGCAACAGCAGCTACACACTGTCTGCGAAGAAGCAAGCTGCCCTAATCTTGGTGAATGCTTCGGCAATGGCACGGCAACGTTCATGATACTGGGCGACATCTGTACACGCCGCTGCCCGTTCTGCGACGTTGCACATGGCCGGCCCGAGGCGGTCGACACCAAAGAGCCTGAAAATCTTGCCGTCACCATCGCCCAAATGGGCTTGCGTTACGTTGTAATCACATCGGTAGACCGTGACGACCTGCGCGACGGCGGTGCGGCTCACTTCGTCGCCTGCATTGATGCCGTTCGCAAACACAGTAGCACTATCCAGATCGAAATTTTGACACCGGATTTTCGCGGACGGGTCGCTAAAGCCGTCAAACTGCTGACCGCCGCACCGCCAGATGTCTTCAACCATAATTTGGAGACCGTACCCCGCCTCTACCGGCGAGTACGACCGGGTGCTGACTACCAGCATTCGTTGGATTTGCTGGAAGGGTTTGCACAAGCCTGCCCGGAGGTGCCGACCAAGTCTGGCCTGATGCTCGGCCTTGGGGAGACCCTCGATGAGGTCGAGGCGGTAATGCACGACCTGCGTCGGCACGACGTCAGTATGTTGACGCTTGGCCAGTATCTACAACCGACCGCGCACCACCTGCCGGTCGAGCGATATGTCACCCCGGGAGAGTTTGAATCGCTCGGGCGCCGAGCCCGGCAAATTGGCTTTGACCAGGTGGCCTCGGGGCCCATGGTTCGATCGTCCTACCACGCAGATCTTCTAGCTGCAGGAATGCCCTTCGACGCACGCCAGCCAGAGCCGCAACAATGACCCACGAAGTGGCATTTGGCGCGCACTTGCGGTTAGTATTCGGCCGTTAGCCGGAATAGGTCCAAATTTTGTACGGTTTTGTTGGCTATTCCGAAACATATCTTATTCACACCAAAGAGAGAAATGGTTATGAGACTTAAATCCACTTTGATTGCGTCAGCCGCTGTCCTGGCAATGGGCGTAGTCAGCGGTGCCCAAGCGGGCACCTTAGAAGACGTACAAAGCCGTGGGACGCTTCGTTGTGTCGTCAGTACCGGTATTGCCGGTTTCGCCCAACCAGATGCCAATGGTGTCTGGGGCGGATTTGATATCGATTTCTGCCGCGCAACCGCAGCGGCGGTACTCGGCGATGCCAGTAAGATCGAGGCAGTAACCTCCACTGGCAAAACCCGCTTCACAAAACTGAACGCCGGTGAAGGTGATGTTCTTTGGCGTAATACAACTATCACCTTCTCACGTGACGTAGGCGTTAAGCTGCGTTTTCACGGCGTGAACTATTACGACGGTCAAGGCTTTATGGTTAACAAGAGCCTGGGCATCAGTAGCGCTAAAGAACTCGATGGCGCATCAGTCTGCATCCAGACTGGTACAACGACCGAACTGAATCTGGCAGATTACTTCTCCTCCAATGGAATGAAGTATGAGCCGGTCACCATCGAGACCAATGATGAGGCCCGCCAAAACTACGAGGCTAACCGCTGCGACGTCTACACCACAGATGCATCAGGCCTTGCATCCACGCGCTCTGCCCTGCCGGATCCTGACGCACACATGGTGCTTCCTGAGATCATCTCCAAGGAACCGCTTGGCCCCGCCACCCGTCACGGTGACGACCAGTGGTCTGACATCATCACCTGGGTGCTGAATGCTACGATCACGGCTGAAGAACTAGGTGTCACCAGCGCCAATGTGGATCAGCAGAAGGGCTCCAATAATCCTGAGGTTCGACGTCTTCTGGGTGTGGACGGAAGCCAGGGCTCGGAACTCGGCCTATCCGATGACTGGGCTTACCAGATCATCAAACAAATTGGTAACTACGGAGAAATTTTTGAGCGCAACATCGGCGTCAATACTCCGCTCGGCATCGCGCGTGGTCTTAACGCGCTTTGGACAGATGGTGGCCTGATCTACTCGCCTCCTTTCCGTTAATCATCCGTTCTTCCAAGTTGCACTAGTTGTAGGCTAACGCCGGGGATTCATCTATCCCCGGCGTCAGCCCTTTTCAGACCGATCGGTAAAACCTACTAGGACTCAGCAAGTTCTCGCAGTAATGGCACAAGCTTCCACCAGTACTTCTAACCCGCTGGTGCGCCTGTGGCGCAACGAGGATTCGCGCGGTGTCATTATCCAGATCGTCACTATGTTGGTGCTGTGTGCACTGATAGCCGCGATTGCCCGCAACGTAGTGATTAATCTTGCCGAAGTAGGCAAGGATTTCAGCTTCGGCTTCCTGCATTGGCCCGCGGCCTATGACATTGGCTTCTCACCGTTTATTGAGTACACCAACCAATCCAGCCATCTTCGGGCTGGATTGGTTGGCTTACTGAATACGCTGCTCGTAGCGGTATGTGGCTGCGCTCTCGCGTCTGTTCTTGGATTCGCACTTGGCATCATGCGCCTTTCCAGTAATTGGCTGGTCAGCAAAATATCTTACGTTTTTGTCGAATTCATGCGTAATGTCCCTGTGCTAATTCACGTCCTCGCCTTCTATGCTCTGGTGGTTACTCTGCTACCGCCGGCTAGAAAAGCCATTGATATCGGCTCAGGCACTTTCTTTTTGTCGAACAGGGGCTTTTATACCCCCTCACCTGTTTTTGAGCCTGGTGCCGCAATGGTCGGCATAGCAATTATCCTTGCGATTGTTATTGCAATTGGATTTAGACTTTGGGCAAAACAGGTCCAGGACCGAACAGGAAAAGCCTACCCTATCTTCTGGATCTCGGCAGCGATCATTATCGCTCTGCCGAGCATCGTCTTCGTCGCAGCCGGTATGCCATTGTCTTGGGACATTCCGGCGCTCAAGGGTTTTAACTTCAAGGGGGGCATGGCAATCAAACCAGAGTTCCTAGCACTTTGGTTAGCACTTTCCTACTACACCGCCTGTTTTATTGCGGAGATTGTTCGTGCCGGAATACTCGCCGTCAACCAGGGTCAGACCGAAGCCGCCCACGCACTCGGCCTGCAAAACAACCGTACGCTGCAGTTGATTATCATCCCGCAAGCGTTGCGTGTCATCGTGCCGCCGCTGTGCAGCCAGTATCTCAACCTAACCAAGAATTCATCGCTCGCGATCGCAATCGGCTACATGGATATCACGGCCACCTTAGGTGGCATCAGCCTAATGCAAACTGGAAAAGAGATGGAAACGATGATCATCGTGATGGGGGTTTACCTCGTGATATCCCTGATCATTTCCAGTTTCATGAACTGGTTCAATCAGCGTATCAAACTCACCGAACGCTAGAAAGCCGGCAATGGAACAAAATCAGGCGATAAAGGCTTACACGCCCGGGACACACCCCGACCTGCCACCACCAGTGCGGACCACGGGCGTCGTCGGCTGGTTAAGACAAAATCTACTTTCATCGCCTCTGAATATTGCGTTGACACTGGTCTCGATCTGGCTTTTATGGTCAATTGTGCCACCAGCACTTAATTGGGTATTGACCGAAGCGGTGTGGAGCGCTGATTCCCGTAAGGAGTGCTGGGCGTTGATGGACGCGCCCCGTGATGGCGCCTGCTGGGCATTTATTGTCGGCAGTTTCAACCTGTTGGTCTACGGCTGGTTTCCGGAGCCGGAACGCTGGAGGGTAAATCTCACCTTCATACTTTTCGCCGTTACGATCTTCGGCGCCTTGCGCGAAAACATACCCGGCAAGAAATACTGGCTCATCTTTGCGGCAGCCTTCCCCTTTATTGCGGCATGGCTCTTGCTTGGTGGCTTCGGCCTGACACCAGTCGGAACACAAAAGCTCGGAGGCATTCTCCTCACTCTGGTGGTTGCGGTCACCGGCATCGCCTTCTCACTGCCAATCGGTATCGCACTAGCGCTTGGAAGACGCTCCAAACTTCCCGCGCTAAGAGCGGTCTGCGTAATCTTTATCGAATTCATCCGCGGAGTCCCACTCATTACCCTGCTCTTCGTTGCCTCAACGATGCTGACCTATTTCCTGCCGCCTGGATCGACCTTCGACCTGTTGATGCGGGTGCTGATCATGGTAACGCTTTTCGCTTCTGCCTATATCGCGGAGGTTATACGAGGTGGTCTACAGGGGCTGCCGGCCGGCCAATACGAAGCCGCAGATTCCCTCGGCCTGACGTACTGGAAAGCGCATCGACTGATCATTCTCCCGCAGGCACTCAAGATCTCCATTCCCGGTATCGTGAACACATTCATCGGTTCATTTAAAGACTCGGTGCTGGTATTGATCATTGGCATGATGGATATACTTGGTCTTGGACGAGCTCGCCTCAATGATCCAGATTGGTTAGGTCTTGCACCAGAACTCTATATATTCATCTCGCTATTTTTCTTTATTAGTTGCTTTGGTATGGCCCGCTACTCATTGAGCCTTGAAAGAAAACTCCAAACGGATCACAAAAGTTGACCTGTGATTAAGGGAAACCGGACATGAATCAGGACACTCCTACTTCCAGCATTTCTGAGACACCCGTCACTCCCACCGGCGAGAAAATCATCACTATAGACGGGATGCACAAGTGGTTTGGTAATTTCCACGTGCTCAAGAACATTAATCTCAGAGTTAACCGCGGCGAGCGGATCGTGATCTGCGGCCCTTCGGGATCCGGAAAATCGACATTGATCCGTTGTATTAACCGGCTCGAAGAACACCAGCAAGGCACCATCACCGTTGACGGCACTGAACTCACACGTGACCTCAAAAACATTGAGATCATCCGCTCCGAAGTGGGCATGGTCTTTCAGCAGTTCAACCTGTTTCCCCATTTGACCGTTTTGGAGAACGTGGCCCTCGCGCCAATCTGGGTCCGTAAAATGCCCCGCGCCGACGCAGAAGAATCTGCCATGAAATACCTGGAACGAGTCAAGATTCCTGAACAGGCAGCCAAGTATCCTGGTCAACTCTCAGGTGGTCAGCAACAACGTGTCGCCATTGCACGCTCTTTGTGTATGAATCCCAAAATCATGCTGTTCGATGAACCGACCTCGGCACTCGATCCTGAAATGATCAAAGAAGTGCTCGATGTAATGATAGAACTGGCCGAAAGCGGTATGACAATGCTCGTGGTAACGCACGAAATGGGCTTCGCCACGGCGGTCGCACACCGGGTTATCTTCATGGACGAGGGCGAGATCATTGAGCAGAACGCGCCTTCCGAATTCTTTGAAAATCCGCAACACGATCGAACCAAGCTCTTCCTCAGCCAGATACTGCATCATTAGACTGCGGCGTTTTGCGTCAGTCTCAGCGGCTAACTAAAAAAGCCGCCATGCCCAGATTGCCGAATCACATCCTCGTCGGTATCAAAGCCTTTTTGGCGCTGTTAGCACTTGTTGCCGGCGTGTGGTTTGGCCTTCAAATTGACAGCAGTCCCTCCGCTGAGCCACCCGTTGCAAATGGTGCCGTTTTCGAATCGGAAAAGCCCCTATCGCCGTTCAGATTGCGCGACCACCAAGGTCATCCGTTCAATATCGGACGCTTACGAGAGCACTGGACATTCATCTACTTTGGCTACACCTATTGTCCGGATTTGTGCCCCACCACACTTGCTGCTTTGAGCGAACTGGAAAAACAACTCGCCAACCATGAAGCCAATGACCGGCTGCAGTACGTTTTTATATCTCTCGATCCGAGACGCGACACGTCGGAACGCCTCGCTCAGTACGTTGCCTTCTTCAGCCCGCGACTGCTCGGCACTAGCGGTGACGATGCTGATCTCGCCGTACTTGCAGAGCAATTCGGCATAGCCTACGACGTCCCGGATGTGGATACCAATGACTATTTGGTTGACCACACCGACGTCGTCCTACTGGTCTCCCCTGATGCCGGATTCGTCGCGGTACTGACACCACCACATTCGGGAGAAAGAATCGCCAGCGACTTTCGGCGAATCTATGACTGGCACCACACGAAATGATGATCAATCAGTCAGTGACAGAAGAAGACCACCCGTTTCTGGAGCACGAGACGCACATACGGCGCAGCACGCAGCTTCTTGTACACGCCATTGTGAGACTGTTTGATTCGCACGTACGCCACATTAGAAAATTCGCTTTGCGTCAGTCCGAGCATCGTGGGTGTCCGCGCAACCAAATCTTTCAGTTGTCCAAAGTCGCTGTGCATCACCACTAGCTCGGTTTCTCCCGGACTGGCAACCAGACTCTGATGCATTCTCAGGTATGACTTTACCCAGACCGTGCGAAAGAACGAGCCTTCTTGTCCCACAATACCGAACCCTGTTCCGACCAGAAACATCACCAGCAGCAACAATATACTCTTGGTGGGATGGCTAACCAGCGGCATCACGCTATCTCGTCTAGCTGATCAACACCTGTTCCAGGTCAGCGCACAAGTCTTCCGGATCTTCCAATCCAATCGAGATCCGAAAGACCCCTTGTCCAGCCCACTCGCGGTATCTAACCAGTGCCTCACCATCGAGCTTGAACGAACTAGACACCAGATCGTCAGTGTCGATCCAGAAAATTAGGCTGCGATGGTGACCCAGTGACACCGCATAATGAAAAACACTCAAATCACTCATCATCCTTTGAGCAACCTCTGGGCCACCCTCAATTTGGGCCGCAATCATGCCGGAGAAATTGTCCATCTGGCGACGTGCAAGATCGTGCTGTGGGTGACTTGATAGACCTGGATAACGCACCGAGTGAACCGCGGGATGCTCTTCAAGAAATTTTGCCACTATCAATGCACTCTCGGCGTGGGCCTGCATACGAATTGGCAGCGTTGCGGCACCACGTAGAATCAGCCACGCGTTGAATGGACTGATGACGCCGCCGAGATGGACCAGGCCTTCAAGGTCTATGTGCTGTAGTTTCGAACGTCGACCCAGCACCGCACCCCCGATAGCGTCACCATGACCGCCGATATATTTGGTCAGCGAATGCACGACATAGTCCGCTCCGAGTGTCACCGGACGCGTCGCGACGGGCGAAGCGAAAGTGGAATCAACTGCCAGCTCTGCTTTGTTTGCGTGTGCAATTTCAGATAAAACACTGATATCAGCAAGGCGCAGTATCGGGTTTGCGGGAGTCTCTATCCATAACAGCCGGGTGTTGGGCTGCATCGATTGCGCCACCAGTTCTGGCCTTGAGGTATCGACGGCCGTCACCTCAATACCATAACGAGACAGGGTGTTACGCGCGAGTTCCGCAGTACCGGGGTAATTGACATCACTCATGACAACATGGTCGCCCTGCTTGAGGACGCTCAGCAGGACCGCTGACGTCGCCGCCATACCAGAGGCAAAACAAAGGCACGCTTCGGTCTCTTCGAGAAGCGCGAGCTTCTTCTCCAGTTGACGGACCGTTGGGTTGCCCCAACGTCCGTACACATACGGTGCGTTTTCGTCGCGATTCTCGGCGGAAAAACTCATCGGCGCGTCGACCGCGAACGTGCTCGACATCACGATATTCGGAGAGGAGGCACCCGTTTGCGGGTCGGGTTGTTCGCCACCGTGGACGGCGCGAGATTTGATGCCTCGCAATAGGCTCTCGTCACGTGACATAGCCGCTTGCCTGGGTGGGCACCTCACTTAGCTGATCAATGCGCTCGTGCAGAGGGCTATTGCGGGGAAAGTGCGCGACGAGAAATTCCATCTGATCCGCCAGAATCCGGCGTCCTGAAAGATAAATATATTCTGCATGCGTGGGCACAAACGGCACTGCCAATAATTGCATAGTAGCCTCTTCCGGTGTCCGGCCCCCTTTCTGATGATTGCAGCGCCGACAGGCTGTGATGACGTTCTGCCAGGTGTCCTCGCCACCACGACTCAACGGACGTACGTGGTCGCGTGACAGTTGACTGGCTCTGAAGCGGCCACCGCAATAAAGGCACAAAAACGCATCGCGTCGAAAAAGGGCTAAATTGCCAAGTGGCGGCATATAGTCCGCACGGCGCTTTAGATGTGTACGAGCGTAGCCAGGGGTGCAAATAATCGAGTGAATCTCTAGATGACTCTTGAGACCACTACGCGCATTGATACCACCATTGACGGTAAACAAGCATCGTCCCATCGGATAGAGGACACGATCGAGGCAGTACAACTTTGCCGCTTCTTGATAACCGATCCATTCAATCGGCATCCCCGAAACGTCGGCGCGAAGAATGCGCAGCCCGGGCTCTACCATCGAGTTATCCGCGCTGCGCGGCGAAGCCTCTCGGTGATTCCGATAGGTCTGACTGGCCACCCCATCGTCGAATCGAATTCATGATCAGGCAGCTGCGGGCGCCAGCAACCGAGGCATCGGTTTCTCACTGATTGGCAGATGAATCAAGGCCGCCAATACACCCACACCAACGCCGGCCCACCACATCAGGTCATATGATCCAGTCTTGTCATAGAGCACCCCACCAAGCCACACCCCGATAAAACTGCCGACCTGATGGCCGAAGAAGACCAAGCCATACAGCGTCGCAACGTAGCGCACGCCGAAAACCTGTGACACCGCCGCGGTTGTCAGTGGAATCGTCGACAACCACAGCAATCCCATTAGCGCAGAGAACACATACAAGGTCGTCACGGTCTTCGGGGCAAACAACAATCCCATAATCACAATTGCCCTCGCCAAATAGATGAAACTCAAACTGTACGTCTTACTCCAGCGTTGCCCGACCCAGCCAGACACAAATGACCCAATAATATTGACCCCGCCGATCAAGGCTAGGCAATACGCACCGACGTTGGCGTCAAGCCCGATGTCCGTGACATATGCGGGCAAGTGAATGCCGATAAATGCGACGTGAAATCCGCAAGCAAAAAAGCCGATCATCAACAGTATGAATCCGCGTTGAGAAAGCGCCTCACGCACCGCTTCTCTAATCGACTGATCGCTGGCAGCCTCACCTTGCACTTCCGGGTCAGTCGGAAGGAGCACCGCAGCTGAGATGATCAGCAGCGAGATGAAGCTGAGATAGACGAGCGCATCATTCCATCCGAGACTGTTAATCATCCCTTGTGTAACGGGCGAAAATATCAACTGGCCGATAGAGGTCGCCGCAGTACCGAAACCCATCACCAATACTCGGCGATCCGGCCCAACAACCTTGACCATTGCCGCGATCGCGAGATTGAAGGCAGTGAAGGAAATGCCGACACCAATTAAGATTCCGCCGGAGATGTGCAGCAGTGCGGCCGATTCTGCAACCGACATGGCCCATAACCCCAACGCGTAAACAAGTGCCCCCGCAGACATCACCCACGGGGCGCCATAGCGGTCGGTCAGTGCCCCTGCGATGGGCAACAACATTCCCCACAATAAATTTTGAACTGCCATCGCCAGCGCGAAGGTCTCGCGGTCCCAATCCAGGGACGACGACATCGGCTCAAGGAACAGTCCCATCGTGCCGCGCGTGCCCATGCCGATGATTGCAATCACACAACCCGCGATGAGCACCACTGTCGGCGTTCGCCAGCTCGATGGGCTTTTGTCTGAGGAGTCTAGTGCGGGCATGGCAAATGACTGCTTACGAGAGAAAACAAGGCCATCAAAGACAAAGGATGGACGCGAGCGTTATTAGACTGCGGTAGCGCACATTATATGTCGCGACGATGACTGCCGGGGCTTAAAGAGGACTTTGGTCGACCCCGGGGACACTCGATGGAGTCCTTGGACGATATAGATGATTCGGCAACCAGAGCCCGTCCTTGCCTTTAAGTACCGTCTCAACGATGGTTTGAACAAAGGTAGTGCAATTTGATCAAAGTCAAGTCAATCACCGTATACTTGGATGATTGCATCACACAGGCGAAACCATACCGAACATGTCTAGACTTGAGGGTAAACGTGCACTGATCACTGGTGCCGCGAGTGGTATAGGACGCGCCAGCGCCCGTCTGTTCGCGAGCGAGGGTGCGCGTGTCGCCCTGCTGGATGTCAACGCTGACGCTGGCGAGTCCGTTGCAGATGAAATCCGCCAGCAAGGCAGCGAAGCGGTCTTTTTCCCCACCGATGTCGGCGATGAGGCGGCAATGCAAGTCGCTTTCAGCAAAACCATCGAGCACTTTGGTGGACTCGACATCCTTTACAACAATGCCGGCGGTGCAACCGCGGGAGACGGTCAGGCCACTGACATCGCACTTGAGGAGTTCTGGCGCACCATCCGGGTCGATCTGTTTGGGACGTTCCTTGGCTGCCGCCTGGGAATCCCACATCTGGCTGATGCCGGTGGCGGATCGGTCATCAACACCACCTCGATCCGGGCTCTGATTGGCACAGCGGGTGCCGATGCCTACACCACTGCAAAAGGTGGCGTGCTTGCGCTGACTCGCGCACTCGCTCTGCAATGGGCATCCAAGCGTATCCGCGTCAACGCTGTCTCTCCCGGCGTCATCCTGACCGAGCGGGTCCGCCAATTACTGAGTGAAGACGACCCTATTCGCATTAAGACACCACTAGGTCCGAGCCAGCCCGAGGACGTCGCGCTGCTTGCCCTGTATCTTGCCAGCGACGAATCACGCCAGATCACAGGTACAGTATTTCCCGTCGACGGCGGTGCGAGCGAAGTATGACGGCCGCTGTTAATCGGCGAATCATTCTTTCTGCGCGGCCCACGGGGGCCACGAAAGCCTCTGACTTCTCGATCATTGAGGAGCCCATTGCGGTTCCGGGTCCTGATCAAGTGCTACTGCGCACGATCTATCTATCACTCGACCCTTACATGCGTGGGCGTATGAATGCGATACAGTCGTATGCGCCTTACGTGGAGATCGGCGAAACCATGGTCGGCGGCGCAGTCAGCATTGTCGAGGCTTCTAATCGAGATGATTTTGTTGGCGGCGACTTTGTCGTCGGCTATACCGGCTGGCAGACCCATACGCTGCACGATGGTGCTGGCCTTCGTAAACTCGATCCTACGCTGGCGCCAATTTCAACGGCGCTGGGCGTGCTCGGTATGCCGGGACTGACTGCGTACGCAGGCCTTCTCGACATTGGTCAGCCTCGCGATGGTGACACGGTCGTTGTTTCGGCTGCCAGCGGTGCTGTTGGTGCTGTGGTTGGACAAATCGCAAAAATCAAAGGATGCCGAGTGGTCGGTATCGCTGGTGCCGAGGCCAAATGCCGCTATGCCGTCGATGTGCTCGGTTTTGACGAATGCCTCAGTCACCATGCAAGTGATCTCGAATCACAATTGGTCAAAGCCTGTCCACAGGGTATTGATATTTATTTTGAAAACGTCGGCGGTGCCGTATTTGACGCCGTGTTTGGCCTGATGAATGTTGGCTCGCGGATCACGGTGTGTGGAATGATCGCGCACTACAACGATACCGAGATCCCGGATGCACCTGACCGACTGCCACGCATTATGCGCTCGATACTGACACGCCGCATCAAAATGCAGGGGATCATTGTATTTGACTATGCGCACCGTGAAACTGATTTTCTTGCCGATGTCAGCCAATGGATCCGTAGCGGCAATCTTCATTATCGAGAAGACATCGTCAATGGGTTGGACAACGCCGTTACCGCGTTTCAGGGTCTTTTCGAAGGTCGCAATTTCGGCAAACTGCTAGTGCAGGTATCAGCCGATCCCAGCCAGAACAACTGATGACCGACTGTTTCGAATACGAACATTCACTTTAAACCAGTAGATCACATTTCATGCCACTTTCCGATTACAAAAAAGTCCTAGTCACCGGTGCTTCAAGCGGTATTGGCCAGGCCCTCGTACAGCGCTTGAGCGGCCAAGGCCTGGAGGTTCACGCGCTCGCGCGGCGTGAGGAGCGCCTCAGCGAACTGGCCGCGTCTACTGGCTGTACGCCACTCGCGCTCGATCTACGTGACACCGACGCACTGTATTCAAGGTTGGAAAATCAACGATACGACATTCTGATCAACAACGCAGGCCTCGGGCGTGGCTACGATTCACTGGCCGCTGCCAGTCGCGACGACATCGAGCGAACGATCGAAACGAACGTCACCGCCGCGGTACATATCCTTCGCGCCCTGTTACCCGGCATGATCGAGCGCCAGTGCGGTCATGTCGTGAATGTCGGGTCAATCACGGGACTCTATCCGATGCCATTTGCACTCTATGCAGCCAGCAAAGGGGCGCTGCACCTTTTGTCTCAAAGCCTGCGCATGGAACTCAAAGGCAGTGCGGTGCGCTGCACGGAGATCTGTCCTGGCCGGGTACGAACGGAGTTTTTTGCAACCGCATTTGATGATCCGCACAAGGCAGCTGCAGTAGCTGAGGGTTTTGAACTGCTGGAACCCGGTGACATCGCCGACGTGATCTACTATGCCTTGGACGCGCCATGGCGCGTGAATGTCAGCACCATTGAGATCACCCCTACCGAACAGTATATAGGCGGCGCTCACATCGAACCCGTGAAGCGGTCCTGAACTGCCTCGCGTCTGTTTATTCCTATGCCAGTGTTCGTCGCAATCCGCGACCTCGCCATCCTTTTGCCTGCCAGTGAGATGCAGGGCAACAGCGCTGCATAACCAAAGTGGTTCTAATTAGATAGCCCGATGAAAGCACTACGCGGTCAAATCTTTCGCTTCATACAAAAACGAATGTTCTTCGGCTGGGCAATCCTGGCGGCGACTTCGTTTGCCATGATCGGCACCGGTCCTGGCCAGTCGCATTTGGTGGGACTGTATTTCGACCCCATCGGCAAAGAGATGACTTCCGTGTTTGCGCCCGAGTGGATGGCGCTTTGGATTAATGAAAATCGGCAAACCGCACTGGCCTATGCATACGGTATCGCAACTTTCCTGGCCGCATTCCTGCTGCCAAAAATGGGCAAACTGCTCGATCGTTACGGTCCTGCAAAGATGTTGTGCATCGTCATCATGTGCCTTGGCATCACGGCTTTGTTGTTCAGTATGGTCAGAGACTGGGTCACGATTGCCGCAGGTTTTGGCCTGCTCCGCTTTCTCGGTCAGGGGGCGTTGATGCTGGCCTGTGTCAATATGGTGTCGCAATGGTTCGACAAGCGCAGAGGCTTCGCCTTGGGAATCATGTCGCTCGGCTTTCCATTGTCGATGGCGGTTCACCCACCCGTGTGCCAATGGCTGATGGATCTGGTGGGCTGGCGTAATTCCTGGCTGTGGCTGGGGATCAGTACCCTGGTACTGTTCCTACCGGTGACATTGTTGCTCGCGCACAACAAACCCGAACCACTCGGTCTACGCGCTGACGGCGCCCCAGCCGATACGAACGACTTAGCGAGCAGCCCGGACACTCAGCCAGTGTGGGGATTGACACGTGGTGAAGCCCTTCGCACCAGCACCTTCTACATCATTGCGGCTGGTCTTTTCTGCCTTTCTTCTCTGGTCACTACGCTACATGTATTTTTCACGAATATTTTGACGAGCCATGGGCTTGAACCACAAACCGCAACATTGATGTTCACCATCAGCGGCATCACTGCAGCCATCTCCATGCCCATCGTCGGGCAAATGCTGGATCGTTTGCGTACAGCGTGGATGCTGTGCGGCGGCCTGGTCGTCATGACTGCCTCACTGATTTCAATCACCCTGGTTAGCGGTCTCAAGAGCGCAATCGTCTTCGCCATCATCTTCGGTATCAACAATGGCGTCACGATGACCTTTTTCGGGTTTTTATGGCCACGCTATTTCGGTCGTAAGCACCTCGGCAGCATCCAAGGCATTGGCCAGATGGTCGGCATCATCGGCGCGTCAATCGGGGCTCTGCCACTCGCTATCGCCATAGATCGGCTTGGTGAATTCGATCTGACGTTACAGTTGCTCGCGATATTGCCGATCATCGCCGCAGTGCTGGCGCTTTTCCTTCGACATCCGCGCGCTACGGCCTGACAACTACATTAGCGCAGCATCACTCACGACGCTGGCCAGCCACCAGATAAAGGCCTGCAGCCACCAACAGAACACCCACCACAATGTGGAGAGTCATGACATCGCCGAGCAGCGCCATACTCAACAAAACACCGGATATCGGCGAGACAAAATTAAAGCTGGTGATCACGCTTGTCGAGTAGCGCTTCATTAAATAAGACAACATCATAAATCCCAATCCAGCGACCACCAGGCCCTGATAAAGGATGCCGACAACCGGCTGCCAGGCGACGTTCTCCCAACGTATGCTTTCGGTCATGACAGCCGCAACCCCAAATGACGGCACCGAGATGATCATCGGCCACAGCACCACCCGCACCTCAGGGAGGTTCTGCAACAAACGACCGGTGTAAGCCAGTCTTCCACCGAGTACCATCGCGCTGAGCAATACCAACGCACTGCCCATACCGATGGCGGCGATGCCGTCAATTTCGTCGCCTTGTAACAACACCACCGCGGTACCAGCGAACGCAATCACAAGCCCGATCACTCGACGCAAGGTCAAGCGATCTCCAGACACCAGAAAGTGTGCCCACAGCGCTGCGAATATTGGATTAGTCGCTATCAGTATTGCCCCAATCGAACCGCTGATGTACTGAAAGCCTATGTTTAAAAGTGCAATTTGCAGCGCAAATAACAAGCTCAGCAGGACCAGCCACCACCACTCTGAGCGAGGCGGTCGCATCGGCAGACCACGCATCCATGCCCACAGCACCACGCAGACAACCGCGATCGTAAAACGCAGGAACGCAGTCCACATCGGCGGAAACGCCTGCAGACTGAATTTGATGGCTACCGGATTGCCGCCCCACAATGAATGCACCGCAATAGCCAACAATACGGTCTGGAACGGCAGTCTCGACCACTGCGCTGGGCGATTGTGTGTGTCCGGCATTAACCGCTCAGGGCAGCGTGATTCGACCGCCGTCGGCGACGAAGGTCTGCCCAGTAACCCAACTTGCCTTGTCCGACAGCAGGAAAATAATTGCCTCAGCTATGTCCTCAGGTTGGCCCAGACGCTTGAGAAATGCTTCCTCGCGTATCGAATCGCGTGCATTTTGATCCATCACTTCAATCATATCTGTCTCCACTAGTCCAGGCGCTACACAGTTGACCCGCACTTGTGGTCCAAGTGCGGCCGCAAAGTTACGAGCCATCGCCACCACCGCTGCTTTCGAAGAGCTGTAAGCGACCTGCAAGGGCCTTGGTCTTAGCGCGGCGACAGAAGCGACACACACGATACTGCCGTGACCGCGCGCGGTCATGCCGTCCTTGACACCCATGATCGGTAACAGCGTCCCTTCGACATTGACTGCCATCATTTTTCTAAAGTGCTCGATGTCGATTTTCGTGTGATGTTCATTGCTGGCAATACCTGCGCTGGTTATTAGATAGTCAATCGAGCCCAACGCAGCCTCAACTTCGCCGATCATAGCCGCAACGTCGCTTGGATTGGCAACATCGGCCTGGTAAATACCCCCATCCCCGCCTACCGCCTGAACGTCCTGCAATATCGATTGTGCGGCTTTTTCATCGCTGACGTAATTAATCGCAACGCGCGCCCCTTCGCGCGCCAAAGCAAGGCAGGTGGCTCGCCCGATTCCGCGCGAACCGCCAGTAACCAGTGCCACCCGGTTATCGAACATTTTTGTCATCGCCTGATTCCCGTTTGTTATTGTCGAGGCGATTTTACGGCATGCCCTTTACCGCTATTTCAACTGATTCCATCAAGACCGGTTATCATGCTTTGATGGTGCAATTAAAGATGATGGACAATCAGACCTTGGGTTCAAAACACAAAACAGGCAGCGCCATACCTAATTCAAGTGGCCCATGAAGCACTTGTTGTGATGAATACCGACAACGATATAAGGAACCTAATCTTTTGCAGCCTGGATGCCCAGGCCGCCTAACTGAAGTACAGTAAGTTTTAATCCGTCATTACGACATTGATTTCAGATATCCTACGACGAGGTGATCCGCAATGAAGTTACTACGTTATGGGCCCAAAGGGGCCGAAAAGCCTGGCTTGCTCGACGCAGCCGGCCAAATCCGCGACCTGTCCGGAGAGATCGATGATCTGACCGGTGCCACTGTCGATCCGACCACACTAGCTCGCCTGGCTGCGATCAATCCCGATAGCCTGCCGCAGGTCGATGGTGATCCTCGCCTGGGGACTTGTATCGGCAATCCAGGAAAACTCGTCTGCATTGGCCTCAACTACAGCGACCATGCAAAAGAGACCGGTTCGCCGATACCGGGTGAACCGATCGTATTCATGAAAGCGATCAGCGCTATCAACGGCCCGAACGATGACGTCGAACTGATTCGTGACTCCGTCAAAACGGACTGGGAGGTCGAACTTGGATTTGTGATCGGTCGTGAAGCCAAATATGTCGACGAGGCAGACGCGCTTGACTATGTAGCAGGCTATTGCATCGTCAACGACATTTCCGAGCGACAGTGGCAGATCGAAAGAGAAGGCAACTGGTCAAAGGGCAAGTCCGGCGATACCTATGGGCCGGTTGGACCATGGTTGGTTACACCAGACGAAGTCTCCGATCCCCAAGCACTTGATCTATGGCTCGAAGTCAATGGGACCCGTCGCCAGGACGGTAATACTCGCACGATGATTTTTCCTGTCAGCACTATTATTTCCTATCTCAGCCAGTGCATGAGCCTGCAACCCGGTGACGTTATTGCAACAGGAACCCCGCCAGGCGTGGGTATGGGGATGAAACCGCAGGTTTTCCTGCGTGCCGGCGATACCATGCGTGTCGGTGTCGAGGGCCTCGGTGTTCAGGAACAGCGCGTCGTCGAAGCGTGACCATTTACTGAAGAAAATAACCATCAGAAAACAAGGAGCACCATGCCAACCGAACGCTATTTTGTCACCGGTGCGATGGGCTGTATCGGCGCCTGGGTGGTGCGGGCGCTGGCGCGTAGCGATGCCCACGTCACCGTCTTTGATTTAAGCGCTGATCGCCACCGGCTACAACTCGTGATGCCTCAAGAGGAGCTCGACGAAGTTGACTTTGTGCAAGGCGATATTACCGACACCGAAGCGGTTAAAGGCGCGCTGGAAAATTCCGCTGCCCAATACATCATCCATCTCGCTGCGCTACAGGTGCCCTTTTGCAGAGCCGATCCGCCGTTGGGTGCGGCAGTCAACGTAGTGGGCACGGTCAATATGTTCGAGGCCGCAAAGGCTGTCGGCATTGAGCATCTCGTATTCGCCAGTACCGCCGGCGTTTACGGCAGGAAAGAGAGCTATTCCGAACGGCTGATGGACCACGAGTCACGCCTGGATCCAGTCAATCACTATGGTGTCTTCAAACAAGCCAATGAAGGCACCGCGCGGATCTACTGGCAAGACGACGCGATCGGCAGCATCGGCATTCGCCCATATACCGTCTACGGCCCTGGACGTGATCAGGGGATTACTTCAACACCAACACAGGCGATGCTCGCGGCTGCGCGTGGCGAGCCCTATCACATCAGTTATGGCGGCTACACAGGATTTCACTATGTCCGCGATGTCGCGGGAATCTTCATTAAAGCTGCGCAGATTAAATTCAAAGGTGCGGAAGTATTCAACATCGCCGGGGCAGTTGCACACATGAGTGAAGCAGTAGAGGCGATCAAGGCAACGATTCCCGCCGCTGCAGTGACACACGAGGAAGAACCGCTGCCGTTTCCTGATGGTCAGACCGATGAAGAACTGCGCGCATTGCTCGGCGATATCCCCGACACTCCCCTCGCCGAGGGCATTCGAGAGACTATCGTACATTTCCAGAGCGCCATCCAAGACGGCCGACTGAGCATCGCCAGTTAGAGGAGCCGACCGATGGCGCAGCAAGGTCAGTCAGTCGGCAAAGGTACGGCACAGTAGGCCACCGTCAGCCACGATCACCTCTCCACTGATAAATGCCCCGGCGTCACTTGCCAGCATCACTAACGGACCGACCATGTCTTCGACCTGACCCCATCGTTTGAGTGCCGTAGCATCTGAGAACTGTTGTTGCTGCTCGTCATTCAGAAGGCCCATCGTCATGTCGGTCAGGACCGGGCCCGGCGCAAGGCAATTGACGGTAATACCAGCGGGGCCAAGTTCCAGCGTCTGAGCACGCATCATGCCGACCAATGCCGCCTTGGTAGCGGAATAAGTACCGCGCGCATGCTTCGATGCGAGCGCCATAATACTGGAGGTATAGATCACTCGCCCCCAGCCCTGTTCCACCATGCCGGGGACCAGAGCACGAGTCAGGCGCATCTGGCTGGTAAGGTTCATCTCGATCATGTGATCCCAGTTTTCATCGCTGGTTTCGAGTAGGGTCTGTGGATGGTTGATCCCCGCATTATTGACAAGCACATCGACCACACCAAATTCCGCCACCACGGTCCTGGCAAACCGATCAACGGCGGCGCGATCCATCAGGTCCAACCGATAGTGTTCAATGCGCCTTCCAGTGGCTGTGTTGATCTCTTGCGCAGCGCTCTCTAACTGCTTTTCGCTTCTTGCAACCATCACCACGTCGGCTCCGACTTCAGCCAGCGCCCTCGCTACCGCCCGGCCGATTCCACGACTCGCACCTGTCACGACAGCAAGGCGCCCGGTCATCGAAAACAGGTCTTCATACATAAGCCTTGTCCCTCACTAATTGGAGTCTGTCTGTCAGACGTCGTTTGAAACTTGATCAGACAACAATGGTGGTAAGCGAAGATGCCAGTCCGTTGCTTCCTGGTAAGCGTGGCCGGCGCGGAAAAGCAATCCTTCTTCAAACGAACGGCCATTCAGTAACATGCCAATCGGCATACCCTCGGCCGACAGTCCACAAGGCACAGAAAGCCCCGGCAAACAGGCCCACGAAAACGGAAAGGTGAAACGAGTCAAGTGATGAGTCGTCGCCAGCATATTACGACTGTCGGCTATGCTAGGCGCAGTGGCGGGCGCTGTCGGTGTAATGATCATATCTACGATTTGAAGAGTGCGATCTATCGTTCGATTCCAGTGTGCTCGATGTCGCAATGCTTCCGCATAATCGCGCCCCGACACTTCGCGGCCGAGCAACATCCGAGATCGTACATCTTCACCGAAACGCTCCGGTTCCTTTTCAAGACGTTCCCGGTGATATTCATACACATCAGCCCAGACCATCGGCATCACATCGGCGTGTATACCCGCTGCACCCTCCAAGTGAATGCTCACCAGCTCTGCCCCAAGGGCCTCGAGCACCTTCGCACCGGTCTCGACCGCTTCTCCGACCCCGGGCGCCAGATCGTCGAAAAAATAATCGCTGGGTATACCGATGCGCAGACCATTGATGCCCGAGCCGAGGCTGGCAAGATAGTTGTCCCACGTGTGGCGCACGGAATTGACATCATTGTCGTCATAGAAGGCCATCACTGAGAAAAGTCGCGCAACGACTTCAACCGACAACCCTAGCGGTCCAACAGTATCGATCGCCGGGCAGATGCGGGTCTTACTGCCGCTCATCGGGATTGACCCCAACGATGGCCGAAGACCGGTAACACCGTTGAGCGCCGCTGGCGTGCGCACCGAACCGCCCGTGTCTGAACCCACGGCACCAATGCACATACGCGCGGCCACTGCTGCACCCGCACCACCACTGGAGCCGCTTGGAATGTGATCAAGATTCCACGGATTGCGGGTCGCACCATAATGCGGATTCTGAGTGGTCGAGCCAAAAGCGAATTCGTGCAGGTTGGTCTTGCCAAGAATCACCGCGCCAGCCGCCCGCAACGCACTGACTATTGATGCGTCCTCGTTAGGAACATAGTCTTTGAAGAACAAACTGCCGTTGGTGCATGCCACGCCTGCCACATCAACGCAGTCCTTGACCGACACCGGCATTCCAGCCAGCAACCCCTGCGGCCTTCCTTCACGCGCAGCCGCTGCGAGGGCACTCGCTCGACGACGTGCGGCGTCAGCCATAACGGTAATAAACGCATTGACCTTTCCGTCATAGTTTTCTATGTGTTCGAGGCACGATTCGGTTGCTTCGGGTGAAAAACTCGGGCTCATCATGATATTTCCCTCAACTGTTCTGCATTGGCACAGTATGATTTCGTTTGCCCCACTAACCAAGCCCATAACCAACTGGGTGACAGCAGCATCAATCAAGCATACTCTTAGCGGCTGACCAAAGTCGTGGCAGGTGTGCACTCGTTGTCATCATACGCCCGCCACTCAATCAACCCTGTTGACAAGGAATTTCCGCATGAAGTCACAAAACCTTAAGCGCCTTTTTCGCAGACAAGGGCTGAAAGTGGGCCACGCTCTTTTTGAATTCAACACACCCGGCATCGGACAGATTCTGCAAGCCTCCGGTGTGGAATTTGTATTTTTGGATATGGAGCATTCTGGTTTTGGCATAATGGAAACGAAGCAACTCATCGCGTATCTGCGTGCCGCCGATTTACCAGTACTGGTGAGGCCGCCGTCGAAGTCATATCACCATATTGCACGCGCCCTCGACGTGGGTGCAGACGGCTTGATGCTGCCCATGATCGGCAGCGCCAGCGAAGCACGCGATGTTCTTTCTCACATGCGCTATCCCCCAGAAGGACATCGCGGTGTGGCGCTCGGCGTCGCGCATGACCGGTACGCTATCACTGGCACCTCGGACGCACTCGCTGCTGCCAACCGCCGAATCGCGATGGTCGCACTGATCGAGACACCCGAAGGTGTCGATGATATCGACAATATTGCGAGTATTCGTGGTGTTGATGCAATTCAAATCGGCCACTTTGATCTGAGCGCATCCATGGGAATCGCTGGGTTATTTGATCACCCGGATTTTGTCGCCGCCGAACGACGCATCCGGCGGGCTGTAGCGCGCCACCGAAAATCGCTCGCATACCTGGTGACGGATGCTATTCAAGGCGCGGCACTGTATTCGAAGGGCTACGATGTCATCTGTTACCAACTTGATGTCGGCGCCTACCGTGACACACTGACGAACGGAATTGCTGAATTGAAGTCGGCCTGTGCTCGACGCAAACCTCGCGCCAGAGGAAAGCGCTCATGAGTCGCTTCCGTGTTGCCCTCTCCGGGCATTTTCGCAACAGCGAAGGCCATGCTGCATTCCCAGATTTCGATCTCGCTGCGCTCGACGCCGATCCACATATTGAATACAAATTCGTAGACGCAGAGGCTGACACCAACACCATGCTTGCCGCTTCGCTGAAAGATTTCGATGCACTGATTCTTCTCGATGAACTTTTTACCGACGCCAGTATTTCAGCAAGTGGACGACTTTGCATCGTGGCACGCTTTGGTGTCGGCTACGATAGCGTCGATGTCGAAGCGTGCAGTGCCAACGGTATCGCCGTTGCCATCACGCCCGATGGTGTACGCCGTCCCGTAGCCGTGGCCGTACTGACCTTTATACTGGCCCTTTCCGGACGGCTACTGGAGAAAGACGCACTGGTACGTAGCCACCACGACTTCTCCGTGCGCGCTCCCTATATGGGCGTTGGCCTGGTTGGTAAAACACTGGCATCTATTGGGCTCGGTAACATCGGAGCGGAAATATTCCGATTGTGCAAACCGCTCGACATGGTCTTCATTGCGCACGACCCTTGGGCCAATCAGGGCGTTGCGGAAAGCCTGGGCGTGCGCCTGGTAGATCTTGAAACCGCCTTCAGGGAAGCAGATTTCCTCACCTTCAACACGCCTTACTCACCCGACACCCACCATATCGCCAATGCTGCGCGTCTGGCGATGATGAAACCGACGGCCTTCGTGATCAATACATCGCGCGGCCCTGTCATCGACCAGGCAGCACTGGTCGAATGCCTGAAAAACCGCTCCATCGCCGGTGCCGGGCTCGATGTGTTCGATCCGGAACCACCACTAAGGGGCGAACCACTGCTTGGACTCGATAATGTCGTACTCGCGCCGCACGCACTATGCTTTACCGAACAATGCATCGCGGGTATTGGCGCCAACGACATCGAGATCATTCTATCGATTAAAAACGGAATAGTATGCGGCGGCCTGGTCGACCCAACAGTGATTGAACATCCGGCATTTAAGGACAAGCTCTCCTCATATCGACAATTATTCTCCTAGACAACACCGTAGCCACGCACGGCGCTTCGAGATCAGGCGATATATCGCACCTTGTCCGAGGCGAGCAATTCATCCACCCACGGCATATGTGTGAGACCCCCTTTGACCTCTTGTTCTAACTTTTCCTCCATCGCTGTAACTTCAGAGAGGAGGCGTATCACTTCATTGACCTGATCACGCGGGATATGCACGACCCCTTCACGATCACCAACCAGAATATCACCAGGGTTGACAATCGAAGGCCCCAATGCGACCGGCATACCGATAGAGCCGGGACCGCGCGCATAGGGTGAGTTGGGCGACACGCCGGCACAAAACACGGGAATATCGGCAGCGAGTATTCCCGCAACATCTCTCGCCAGGCCGTCAGTGACGATCGCAGCCAGTCCCTTGTTATGCGCCATGACCGCCACGTTGTCACCGATGATTGCGGCACCGTCATAACCATTGGTCGCAATCACCAACACATCTCCCGGTTGGGCCAATGCAATGGCGGGCTGTACCGGCAGCATATCCCGAGGCTCAACGTGAACGGTCATCGCCACTCCTGTGAAAGTCATGTCCCTATTCAATGGCTTGATGCGGTAATCAAACGCACCTGTTCCATTCTGGGCATCGACCAAAAAACCGGTCGGTACTCCTGTGAGTGTGTCCACGACCGATGCAGCCGGTCGTTCGAACTCCTTTTTTACAGTCAACAAGACGGGTTCTCCGATCATCGCGGGCCTCTCAATTTGCGTGAGTTTGGGTGGTCTATTTCTTGCACCCTGGGGTTAAATAGTTTATTACAAGCTCCCCGGGCAGCGGTTGCAGGCGTGCTGCACGCTCGCGGACAATATTGGATACCGAAGGACGCTTACTCGTGAACATCGACCATCAGGCCCTTAAAGAAGTTGCGGTTCAAATTTTCTCTGCCATCGGATGTGACGACATGGAAGCCGAAACTATCGCTCGCCTTCTCGTCACCGCTAACCTGGTGGGACACGACTCACATGGTGTCGCTCGCATACCGCGTTACGTCGACTATTGGCGCAAAGGGCAGGTGTTGCCGAATCAGCATGCAACGGTCACTTTCGAAAACGACCAGATCGCAATTTTTGATGGGAATAAAGGATTCGGTCAGTCGATTGGCGTAGAAATCATTACAGCAGGCATTCAAAAGGCCCGCGGCAGCGGTATCGCCATGGTCGGCGTCGGCAATGTTGCGCACCTCGGACGCATCGGGGACTGGACCGAGATGGCCATTGATGCCGGACAAGTCTCCATGCACTTCGTCAACACCTCCGGCGCGGGCATGACAGTCGCCCCGTTCGGTGGCGTGGAAGGCCGCTATGCGACCAACCCGATATCCATCGGCATGCCGAACCCTAACGGTGATCCGGTCGTCTTTGATGCGGCCACCTCGATGTTGGCCGAAGGCAAGATCATGGTCGCGCGCAACAAAGGTGCCGAACTACCCGAAGGCGCCCTGACAGGTGCGGATGGGATCCCAACAAGAGACCCGAATGCACTCTACAATGCGCCAGTCGCAGTGATGAACGCGATGGGCGGACACAAGGGCGCAGGGCTGGCAATCATGGCAGATCTACTGGCCGGGGCACTCGGCGGTGGCGGCTGTGCGAAATCAGGTGTAACGGCACTGGCCAACGGTATGCTGTCAATCCTGATTGACCCGTCTGTATTTGCCGATACGTCGTTCGTCGCCAATGAAACCGAAGGTTTCTCCAGTTGGGTACGTTCAGCAAGACCGGCAGACGACCAGCGCCCGGTACTGCTGCCAGGTGACCCGGAACGAAATACTCGGCGCGAGCGGGAAGAGAACGGTATCCCGCTCGATGACACCACATGGCGACTGATTAAGGAGACCGGCGAGAGTCTAGAAGTCACGGTTTAATGCCGCCATAGGCTACAGATCAGCCTTGCACCTGCGCTGAATAAATCAGAGGAGATCAACTTGAACACAGAACATGGCAACACGATTCGATTAAGCGGCAATGACAACGTGGTGGTCGCGCGAACAGAACTCGCACCGGGACAGTCGATTGAAAGCTCTGAAGTGATCGTCAGCGAACCTATCGGCCCCGGTCACAAAATCGCCAGCAAACACATCAAAAGAGGCCAAGTGATTCGAAAATATGACCAGGTCATCGGCGTCGCATCCATCGATATCGCTCCTGGTGCCCACGTGCACACCCACAATTGTGCAATCGAATCGTTTGAGCGCGACTATCGTTTTTCCGAGTCAGTTAAATCGACAGCCCTGATAGCAGATGCGGATCGCGCCACCTTTCAGGGGTTTGTGCGCGAGGATGGCCGAACTGCAACACGCAACTACATCGGTATTTTGACCAGCGTCAATTGCTCGGCCACCGTCGCACGCCACATCGCTGCCCAGTTCAACGACGATGTCCTGGCCGCATTTCCTAATGTCGATGGTGTTATCGCACTCACGCATGATTATGGCTGCGGTGGCTGCGCCGGCGTCGGCCTCAACTATATACAGAGAACCATTTCGGGCTATGCGCGACATCCCAATTTTCACTCTGTTCTGATTCTCGGGCTCGGCTGCGAGGCCAACCAGATTGGTGCAATGATGAATGCCGAGAAGCTGAACCCGAGCGATAAATTGCACGCATTCACGATACAGGATACTGGTGGTAGCGCAGCGACCGTCGATCGAGGCATGGCCTATATCCACGATCTGTTGCCCGACGCCAATCGCGCCCAACGCGAAACTCTGCCCGCAAGCGAACTGGTTCTGGCCCTCGAATGTGGCGGTTCAGATGGCTACTCCGGCATTTCCGCCAATCCAGCCCTTGGTGCGGCCGCGGATCTGCTGGTCAAACACGGCGGCACCGCGTGCCTTGGCGAGACCCCTGAGGTTTATGGCGCCGAGCACCTGCTGACCCGGAGAGCGGTGAACGAGCAAGTCGGGCGCAAACTGGTCAACCGAATCAAGTGGTGGGAGGACTACACCCGCAATAACGGGGCAGAGATGAACAACAATCCCTCGCCCGGTAACAAGGCAGGTGGACTGACCACTATTCTCGAAAAGTCTCTCGGCGCAGTGGCGAAAGGCGGTACCACAGACCTGATCGATGTCTATGAATACGCCGAAGCAATCACCAAGAAAGGGTTTGTTTTTATGGATACACCTGGCTATGACCCGGCATCAATTACCGGCATGGTGGCCGGTGGCGCGAACATCACCTGCTTCACCACAGGACGCGGCTCGGTGTACGGGGGTAAACCAGTGCCCAGTCTGAAGCTGGCGACCAACACCGATATGTATCAGCGTATGGAATCGGACATGGATATCAATTGCGGTCGAATCGTCGATGGCGATGCATCGGTCGAATCGGTTGGTGCAGAGATTTTCGACAAGATACTGGCTTGCGCTTCCGGCGAACAATCCAAGTCCGAGGCCTTTGGCATTGGAGAGGACGAATTCGTGCCATGGACCGTCGGCGCAATTCTGTAACGGCGACCCTAGGCGGACATCGAACACCCATAACATCACTATCGCTATGTTGACTGAAGAGCAAATCGCCAAGTATCACCGGGACGGCTACGTCGTTCCCGATTTTCGTCTGCCACCAGAAACCCTGACTTCGATTCGTGCCGACCACGATCGATTGGTCAAACAACACCCTGAGTTTTACAACTACTGTCCCACTGTCCTCGCTTATGATCTTGCCTTTCTCAACTACGTTCGTATCCCGCAGATTCTGGACATGGTGGCACAGCTCATCGGAGGGGACTTTGCGCTGTGGAACTCGAGCTTTTTCGCCAAACCGGCACACGACGGCCAAGCGACACCCTGGCACCAAGACGGAGAGTACTGGCCGATTCGACCCCTGGCGACCTGCACAGTATGGATTGCCGTTGATGCGGCAACACGCGCCAATGGCTGTTTGCGCCTGATTCCCGGATCACACAAAGCGAAGCAGCTCGGCCAACACCGCACCAACGAAGGCGGCAACCTGACCCTCAACCAGGAACTGTTAAATAGCGAATTCAACGAAGAGGATGCCATCGACCTTGTCCTCGAAAGCGGTCAGATGTCACTGCACGATATCTACATCGTGCATGGCTCGTCAGAGAATAATTCAGAAAACTCGCGCCGCGGCCTGACACTGCGATATTTTCCAACCACTTCGGTTTTTGATCGCAAGCTTGCGACTGAACTGGCGGTCGCTGGCAACTTTCTGGATCACAAGGACCGTACGTTGTTCTTAATGCGTGGCGACGACCGCTCAGGACAAAACGACTTTCGTTTACGCTGGTAACTTTTACCCTTTCCCACTGGCTGCTAATGGAGACAACCGATGAGCACCACCCAGCTGTCAGGCATTATCGTTCCCACCACCACACCATTCACCGATAACGGCGATATCGATTTCCCGCTGGTCAGCGAACAAGTGGACTGGTTGGCCGACGCAGGTGTTCACGGCATCGCGGTCGGTGGCAGCACTGGAGAAGGCCACGCGCTGATGGGCGACGAATATGCTCAGCTGATAGAAACTGCCGTCGCCAGCGTCAACGATCGCTTTCCAGTCATCGCAGGCATCATCACGGACTCCACTCGTGAATCGGTCAGGCGAGGCCAATTGGTTCGTGACATGGGCGTCGCTGCGCTGCAGGTTACCCCGGTGCACTACTTATTCAGACCGGACGACGACGCCACAGTCGAGCATTTCCGAATCCTGACTGAGGAGACCGGCCTACCAGTGATTATCTACAACGTGGTGCCCTGGAGTTACCTCGACCCAGATCTTTTGTGCCGTGTCATGAACGAAGTACCCGGTGTCATCGGTGTCAAGCAAAGCGCTGGGGACGTCAAGTTGTTTGCCGATCTGATGATCAAAATCAAGCCTGGGCAACTGGTCTTCAGTGCCTGTGATGCCTTGCTTTACCCGTGCTACTCACTCGGCGCCCACGGCGCAATCGCTGCTATCCTGACCGCAGCACCGAAGGCCAGCGTCGAACTGTGGAACGCGGTGCAAGCGGGTGATCATGAACGTGCGCTTGATTTGCACGAGCGCTTACTGGTGCTGTGGAATGCGATGATCGGTGGTGAGGATCTGCCGGCTGCCACCAAATCTGCACAAGCCGCTCAGGGCGTCGCCTCTGGAATGCCGCGCATGCCAATGAAAATGCCGCCGCCTGCACGCCAGGCCGGTATCCGCGATGCCCTCAAAGGGCTGACCTGAAGCCACTCATCTTGTTGCACGCCCGTTACGGTACTCATACAGGAAACAGCCTATGGACTTCGAACTCTCCGGCAAGGTGAAAGCACTTCAGCAACGTTTGAATGCATTCATGCTGGAGGAAATTTACCCCAACGAATGTCGATTCCATGATCAATTAAAAGCCGCCGACAACCGCTGGTCATTGCCACCGGTCATGGAAGAGTTGAAAGCCCGCGCTCGCAGCGCCGGGCTATGGAACTTATTCTTGCCCCACGAACACCGAGAGGAAGGCCTCACCAACCTCGAATACGCACCGTTATGCGAGATTATGGGGCGCTCACCGATCGCACCAGAAGTATTCAATTGCAGTGCACCTGATACTGGCAATATGGAAGTACTGTTGCGCTACGGCACGCGCGAACAGCAGTCGACATGGCTGGAGCCGTTACTCGCTGGTGAGATTCGCTCTGGATTTGCGATGACCGAACCGGCAGTCGCTTCGTCCGATGCCACCAACATTGAAGCATCGATCGTACGTGAGGGCAGCGACTTCGTGATCAACGCGCGCAAATGGTGGACCTCAGGCGCCGGTGACCCACGCTGCAAGATTCTGATCTTTATGGGCAAAACGGATTCTGCCGCTGAGCGTCATCAACAACAGTCGATGATTCTGGTACCGATGGACACAGCTGGCGTCAAAGTACTGCGTGCGATGACCGTCTTTGGCTATGACGATGCGCCACACGGACACATGGAAGTCGACTTTAGCGACGTCCGCGTGCCCGCGACCAACCTGCTGCTTGGAGAAGGTCGTGGCTTTGAAATTGCCCAGGGTCGCCTCGGACCCGGCCGTATCCATCACTGTATGCGTTTGATTGGTGTTGCCGAACGTGCGCTTGAGGCGATGATCGAGCGGGTGACCGGTCGCGTGGCATTTGGAAAGCTGCTGTCTGAACAAGGCGTCGTTATGGATGCAATCGCCGATTCGAGGATGGAAATCGAACAAGCTCGACTATTGGTGCTGAAGACCGCAGCCATGATCGACGCAGTCGGTGCGCGGTCCGCACGAGCAGAAATCTCGATGATCAAGGTGGTCGTGCTGAATATGGCACTCACCGTACTCGACCGAGCGATTGAGACACATGGTGCCGCAGGCATTAGTCAGGACTTCGGATTGGCCTACGCATGGGCCCATACACGCGGTCTGCGTTTTGCCGATGGCCCCAATGCCGTCCATCGCCGCACTGTGGCGCGTCTCGAACTTCGTAAACAAGATCGTATCGGCTGGTCTACTCGCGGAGATGACTTCGATATCTGAACCCGTCGAGGGACTCCATATAATGACATCCGTACAGGATCAGGACCCGGAACTCATTCCCCAGCGTTTGGACGAACGCCTCGAAACGGCTCGCCTGGAACCTTTTCTACGCCAAAACCTTCCGCAAACCGACGGCGAGCTGTCCGTCCTCCAGTTTGGTGGCGGCCATGCCAATTTGACTTATATGTTGCGCTTTGGGAAGAGCGAATATGTCCTGCGACGGCCGCCGCTCGGGCCGATCGCCCCAAAATCACACGACATGGCGCGCGAACACCGCGTGCTTTCGAGGCTTTGCCAAGGCTTCCCTTTGGCACCAGAAAGTTACCTCTTCTGCGACGACGAATCTTTGATTGGAGCGCCCTTTCAGGTCATGGAGCGCCGCCGCGGTATCGTCATCCGACGTCATCTTCCCCCTGACATTGCGGGGCAGCCGGACGTTAACCGGCGTATCGGCGAAATGGTCATCGATGCACTCGCAGCACTACACACGGTCGAACGAGCGGCAGTCGACCTGACCACGCTGGGCCGTGCCGAAGGCTTTACCGAGCGGCAACTCGTTGGATGGACCGACCGCTGGAAGGGGGCTGGCGCCGGACCGAATCAGGATATGGAACGCCTGATCGACTGGCTCTACAAAAATCGACCCAAACAGGAACAACATGCGCTGGTCCACAACGACTATAAGCTTGACAACATGCTGGTGGACTCAGACAAACCGTGGCAAGCAGTCGCCATCCTCGACTGGGATATGTGCACGAGTGGCGAACCACTTGCCGATCTCGGCTATCTCCTAAACCAGTGGGCTGAGCCCACTGATCCGGCAGCTTGGATTGAAGAAAGCACTATGCCTACCGCCGAGCCTGGTTTCCCGTCACGCGACGAGGCCATCGAACGATACATATCCCGAACCGGCTTCGATTGTGATCAGATTCACTGGCATTACGCTTTCGCTGCAATGCGATTCGCGGTGATCATCCAGCAGATTTACATCCGCTATGTCCGCGGCCAGACCAAGGATGACCGCTTCGCAACCTTTAACAGCCGTGTGGCAACCTATATCGCCAAAGGGTGTACGATCGCTCGCTTATGACCCAGCAACACTTCGATGCCGCACCACCCTACGACAGACTTTTTGACCTTTCTGGCCAAGTCGCACTGGTGACGGGCGCCTCACGTGGAATCGGCCAGGCCATCGCTGAGGCGCTAGCCGCTCACGGTGCCCGCGTGGTTGTTTCGAGTCGCAAGCTATCTGCCTGTGAAATGGTGGCCGAGAAGATATGCAAAGCCGGTGGTGAAGCCATCCCACTGGCATGCAATGTGTCTGACCGGCAAGCACTGCAATCACTCGTGGATACAACCCATTCGCACTGGCACTCAATCGACACGCTCGTGTGTAACGCTGCAGTCAACCCCTACTTCGGACCCTTGCATCAAATCAGTGACAAAGCCTATGACAAAACCATGGACTCCAACGTACGCAACAATCTCGCACTCATCTCCATGGTTGCACCACAGATGGCCGAACACAATGGCGGCTCGGTGATGATCGTATCGAGCATCGCTGCCCTCAAGGCAACACCGATGCTGGGTGCCTATGCCCTATCAAAGGCAGCCAACATGCAATTGGCCCGCACACTCGCGGTCGAGTGGGGTCACGCCAACGTCAGGGTCAACTGTATTGCTCCTGGACTGGTACGCACAGAAATGGCGCGTGTATTGTGGGATGACCCGGAAAAACTCGCGCGAGCGAATAAAGCCTACCCGCTCGGGCGCATCGGTGAACCCTTCGATATTGCCGGCACGGCGGTTTTCCTCTCTGCCCCAGCCGGGCGTTTCATCACGGGCCAATCGATCGTGGTTGACGGCGGTGCAACGATCTACGGTGGTGAACCGTGATCTGTAGAAAACGATACCGCGAAATGCTCTAAAGCGTCACGACACATTTGCCAACCACCTCGCGCGCGGTCAACGCCTGTAGCGCCTCGGCACCTCGGGCCAACGGAAACCGGTGTGAGATATGTGGATGAAGTTCGCCCGCCTCGTACCACGCGAACAACCGTTCCATATTTGCCCGGTTTCGATCCGGCTCCTGCTCACTGAATCGTCCCCAAAAAACACCCACCAAGGCGCTGCCTTTTAATAACAGCAAGTTGGTCGCCGCCTTCGGCAGGTTGTCACCGTCTGCTGCGAATCCAATCACAAGGATTCGTCCATTCCAGTTGACACAACGCAGTGCCTGCTGAAACGCATCGCCCCCGATAGGGTCGTAAATCACATCGGCGCCCTGACCGCCGGTCAATTCCTTGACTCTCTCGCGAAGCTCTGGACCCTCTTCGTTGTAATTGATCGTCTGCTCAATGCCATAAATCCTCTTCAGCAGATCAAGTTTTGTATCACTACCGCCTGCGGCGATCACTTCCGCGCCGAGGCGTAGTGCAATGTCGACCGCTGCCGTCCCCACACCACCGCTGGCACCGAGCACCAGCACCTTTTCTCCCGCCTGCAGTTGACCCCGGTCGACCAGCGCGTAGTAACTCGTGCCATAGGTCAGAGAAAAACACGCCGCGGTTGCAAAATCCATCGAAGGCGGGATCGCCAGGCAGCGCGTCGCACGTACCACAACCTCTTCGCACATGCCACCAAATCCAGTCATGGCAATCACGCGGTCACCCACAGCAAAATCGGTTACATCGTTGCCGACATCAATGATCTCGCCGGCAACTTCCAGGCCAGGAGAAAACGGCAACTCGGGCCTGACCTGATATTTTCCTTGCACCATCAAGATATCAGGGAAATTCACACCGCAAGCGCGCACACGAAGATGGACTTCGTCCGCCTTCGCTTTTGGAGGATCAATATCCCCGATGACCAGCTGATCGGGTGTACCCAGTGCTTTGCACAGCAGCGCCTTCACTCGGCGACCGCCCGACAGGCTCTCGTATCTATTGGCATCAGTGATGACCGACGTCTAGATCGTTACCTGCCCGGTTCTCACCACGCAACAGCCATAGCGGTCTAGTCGCCCAATTGACCATGTAACCAGAGCTATTCCCTGTCCTTGAGGAGGTTCGGTTCATCAGACTGGTGCCTGGCATGTAACGTATGGCCACACCGGCGCGTCGTCTACCTGAAGTATTCGGATTAGATCCGTGGATGATATGAATATCGTGCAGTGAGAATTCACCAGACCTCAGTGCGACGTCTTCTGCGGTCGTTAAATCAACTGCTGGGTCTTCGACATATTGATTCAGTACCAGTCCTTCTTCTTCGCTGCGCGCATGCTGAAAGCTGCGGCGGGCTTTATGAGATCCTGGCACCACCTGCAAACAACCATTGTCGGGCGAACAGTCATCTATCGCGACCCAGGCCGTGCAGCTTTCAAGCGGTTCTATTGGCCAGTAGTGTCCATCCTGATGCATCGGCACTTTCATGCCGTCATCAGGGGGTTTGCAGAATACCTGGCAGCCCCACAGCACCACATGCGGTCCCATCACAGCTGCAACTGCATCCACGATTAGCGGATCTGTCGCCAGTTCAAAGAAAGTAGCATCACCACGCACGCCCTCGTCATTGAGCCGGTCGATGTGCACGCTGACCAGACGCTCCGGTCGCACCTCAGGATTAGCCGCGATCAGTCGCTCAACAGCAGCATCCAACTTTGGGATCCACTCACCAGGCAAGCGCAGGTTGGGCACCACATAACCGCGTTCATTGTAAGTTTTGATCTCAGCCTCGCTTACAGACTTTCCCATGGCACTCTCCTGAGTCAAATAATTTGGGGACGCTCGGTTACAGACGCCAGCTCGCGAACGACCTGCAGGATCTGAATGTTAACTTCTCTCGATCACTACCGACAATCGTCGGTTACACTGGTACATCGTAATTTTCCCCTTTCCGCCGTGAGTTTATTTGATGACCGTGCCTCGTCCTAGTGTCGCGATCGGCTATTTTCTTGTGTCTATTGGGCTCATTACGGTGGTCGATGCGGTGTGCAAAATATACACGCAGGATATTCCTGCCGTGCAGCTCGTGTGGGGCTATTTCCTCGGCATGTGTCTGACTATTGTGGTGTACTTCTCGGTACAACGCACAGGCCTTAAGCGACTCGTCACAACAGAACAACCGTTGCTACAATGCTTGCGGCCACTGTTCCTGGTACTTTCAATTGCATGTCTGTTTGCCGGTCTGGCACACCTGCCATTGGCCGAAGCAGTCGTGCTGGGCTTCATGGCACCGCTCTTCATCACGGCACTGGCCTTTCCTCTATTGGGAGAAGTGGTTTCGCTGCATCGCTGGATCGCGGTACTGGTAGGCCTGGTCGGTGTAATCATCGTGGTACGCCCTGGTGGGGGCTTATGGCATTGGGCGGCACTTTTGCCGCTGCTTGGTGCACTTTTTTTCAGTTTATTTCAACTGACTACTCGACGACTAACCAGAACCGAAACCACCGATACACTGCTTTATTACACCGGCGCAGGCGGACTGGTCTGGAGCAGTGCACTGGTGCCATTTTTCTGGGTGACGCCAGAACTCGTCCACTGGCAAGTATTTATCGGTACTGGCATCCTCGGCGCGGTTGCACACTTGTGTCTGATCCAGGCCTTCGAACGGGCCCAAGCTTCGCTGCTGGCGCCGTTCAACTACAGCAAGTTGCTGTGGGGGATTTTGCTCGGCTATTTGTTCTTCGATCAACTGCCTACATTGAATACTCTGGCAGGATGTCTGCTCATCATCGCTGCCGGCCTTTACATCTTCTCACGCGAATCCAAAGACTTCCGTGTCACCAGGCCTGACGACGCCAGCGCCTAATCTGCTGCATAGACGCGTTGCCGTGCGTTTGCCCTTTCTATTTACAGTAACACCCGCCGGCACCGTGCGGGGTATTGCCTTCATGCTGGTCTCGACACTGTCGATGTCGGCAATGATCGCCGTGGTGCGCTACTTGAGTGCAGATCTCCACCCCTTCCAGCTGGCCTTCTTTAGAGCGTTTTTTGGCTTTCTGTTTTTCCTTCCATTTCTGATGCGCCAGGGTCTGACACCGTTTCGCACTCGTCGTATCGGTGTCCATAGCCTGCGTGCCGTACTGCACTCGATCTCAGTGATCATGTTTTTTTATGGTCTCAGCATGACGCCGCTCGCAAAAGCGATCTCTCTCCAGTTTTCTGCACCTCTTTTCGCGTCACTGCTCGCCGTATTCGTTCTTCATGAGGTGCTGCGCGTACGCAGGGTCACGGCCTTGATTGTCGGGTTTGTCGGAACGCTCGTTGTGCTTCGTCCAGGCATTGTTGCGATGGACTTTGGCACGATGGCAATCCTGATTTCCGCTCTTTCCTGGGGCACTGCAATCATCGTCATTAAATCACTGTCTCGGACAGAGTCCAGCGTCACAATGACCATTTATTCGACCCTACTGATGTCACCGATTGCACTGGTTTTCGCAATTCCAGTCTGGCAGAACCCCGACTGGACCCAGCTTGGCCTCCTTATTCTCGTCGGTGCGCTCGGCAGCACGGGTCATCTGGCGTTGGCGCGGGCAATGAAATCCGCAGATGTCACTGCCCTGATTCCGACTGAATTCACTAAACTTATCTGGGGAGCACTCTTCGGATTTGTACTTTTCAGCGAAATTCCAGACTGGGGTGTGTGGGTCGGCGGTGGTTTGATTTTTGGTGCCACCACCTACATTGCTCTGCGAGAACGCCAACTGGAGGGGCAATCCGGCCGCGAAGGAGCAAAGCCAACCGCCCCTGACCTTTGATGGTCGACAGATAACCGCAAGCTATACTCTGTGACACATTGCGCCAACCAGAAACTCGAGGCATGCCAGCATATACGCCATTACACCGGCTTTTTGCCGCACAAGTCGACAACGTTGATCTTTCCGAGCCGATCGACGAGGCGACCTTTTCGAGTATCGAGGCAGCATTTCGACAACACTCGGTCCTGGTGTTCCCCAACCAGCCACTCGATGACGAACAACAGATCGCCTTCAGTCGTCGCTTCGGTGAGCTTGAAAAAACCAAACTCGGAACGATTGGATCGGGTACGCATATCGTAGTACTGCGCAACTTTGATGAATTCGGCGATCTGGTTGAAGCCAATCACCGCCAGAACCTCACCAACCAAGCCAACCAATTGTGGCACGCTGACAGCTCGTTTAAACCAGTCCCCGCGCTTGCGTCGATGTTGTCGGCGCGAGAAGTCCCGAGCGAAGGTGGTGATACGCAGTTCATCAGCATGCGCAAGGTCTACTCCGAACTTCCCGATGAATTGAAGGCACGGGTTCACGGTCGTTATGCGGTCCACAGTTATGCCCATTCCCGTGATCAAATCGATCGTGACTTGATGACAGCGCCCGAGCGCGAAACGCTACCGCCGGTGCGGCAAGCGATGGTGCTCGACCATGGCGAGGAACTCGGTCATTCACTCTACGTCGGCTCGCACGCATGCACTGTCGAAGGCCTCTCTGAAGCCGAAGGACACCAACTGATTGAGGAGTTGATGGCATTTGCCACACAACCGCGATTTATCTTCACACACGGCTGGGAAAATCATGATGTGGTGTTGTGGGACAACCGTGCAGTGGTGCACCGCGGAAGACCCTATCACCACACCCGCGAGCGCCGTCACATGGTGCGCACCACCATCGCGGGCCATCACCCGACCGTCGCCGCACCGTAACGACCATGCCCGGCGTTAAGACCTACGACTTCGTTATTGTCGGGGCTGGTTCCGCGGGTTGTGTGCTGGCCAACCGACTCAGCGCCCGCAGCAATATAACGGTGCTGGTACTGGAAGCTGGTGGTTCCGATTTGCACCCCTATGTTCGAGCGCCAGCAGGTTTTATGAAAACTTTTGACCACCCACGCTTCAATTGGTGCTACACGACCGCTCCAGGGAGCTTTGTTAACCAGCGTTCGATTTTTCTTCCGCGTGGAAAAGTGCTGGGCGGCTCAAGTTCGATTTCCGGGCATCTATACGTGCGCGGGCAGAAACTCGATTACGACACCTGGGCACAACTGGGTAATCCGGGGTGGTCCTACGACGATGTCTTACCGTACTTCATCCGCTCGGAAGACCGTGAAGCTGGACCGAATTCCTATCACGGTACGGGCGGCCCACAACATGTCTCTGAATTACCCGAGCGTGACCCGCTGTGCGAACACTTTATCGAGAGCGCTCAACAACTCGGCATCGCCCTGAATCCCGACTACAACGGCGCCGATCAGGAAGGCGTTGCCTATTATCAACGCATGATCCGCCATGGCCGCCGGCACAGTGCCGCAGTTGGCTTCCTGCGCCCTGTTCGTAATCGATCAAATCTAAGTATCGAAACGGCGGCTCTCGTACAGCGTCTTGATGTCTCTGGAACCCGGGTCGTCGGTGTCACCTATACAAAACGCGGAAAACCACAAAAGGTGGCTGCAGATTCGGCCGTGCTGCTCTGTGCGGGCGCGATCAATTCGCCCCAATTGCTGCAACTCTCCGGCATTGGACCAGCAGACCTGCTTGGCGAGTTCGGGATACCCATCGTCAAACCATTAAGTGGCGTCGGGGAAGGTTTGCAGGACCACTACATCGCACGTGTCGCGCGGCGCGTGGTCAACGCGCGCGGCCTCAATCACCGCGCCCGCGGTCTGCGCCTGTTATGGGAAGCTGCGAACTGGGCCGTCAGGGGACGCGGCCTGCTGTCATACAGCCCAGGGCACGTCGGCGTATTTTTGCGCTCGCTCGAGAGTCTTGCGTCCCCAGATCTGCAGTTCGTCTTCACGCCTGCGAGCTACCGAAACGGTGTCGTGGGCGGCCTCCATCGGTTCCCGGGAATGACCTGCGGAGTTTGCCAAATGCGACCTGAAAGCCGTGGATTTGTTCGCATTGCATCGGTTGACCCGACCCACGCACCAACCATTCAGCCCAACTACCTGTCTGCCGAAGCCGACCGTGAAGCAATTATACGCGGCCTCAAATGGTGCCGAAAACTGCTCGCCAACGAACCTATTGGCCGCTATGCAAGTGAAGAAATCCACCCTGGAATCGAATCCCAGTCGGACGCGGAATTGCTTGCACACGCAGCTGACAGCGGCAGCACTATGCATCATCCGGTCGGGACTTGCCGCATGGGTAGTGATTCTATGGCCGTCGTTGACCCGAGCTTGCGTGTCAACGGCATTGCGGGCATACGCGTCGTTGACGCCTCTATTATGCCGACGTTGGTGTCGGCCAATACCAATGCCGCGACCTTGATGATTGCAGAGAAGGCAGCAGATATGATCTTGGCGGACTATTAATCATTCTTTTTACACATCGGAGGATTGTCGGATGATCGAACTGAAAAACGTTGCGCTTGAACGGTTGCGCGAGGGGAAACTTGCAGTCGGTATTGGCCTTCGGCAAGCGCGCACGGTCGATATTGCCAAAGCGATGCGCACGGCGGGTTTCGATTGGTTGTTCATCGATATGGAACACAATGCCATGGACGTTGATATGGCCGTACAAATCAGCGTCGCTGCGCAAGATGTCGGCATTGCGCCGATCGTTCGTGTGCCCGGCTATGACCACTACCACGCGACCCGTGTACTTGACGGCGGCGCGCAAGGTGTCGTGATCCCGCATGTCGATGATGTCGAAACCGCAAAGCAAATCGCATCGAATTGCCGTTATCCCCCGCTCGGTCATCGATCAGTAACGGGCGCCCTGCCACAGCTCGATTTCGTCAGCCATCCAATGAAAGAGGCAACTGAAGCAATCAATCGGGAAACACTGGTGGTGGTGATGCTTGAGAGTCCACAGGCGATTGCCAATGCAGGGGAAATCGCTGCGGTAGAAGGTATCGATGCGTTGCTGATCGGCACCAACGACCTGTGTATGGAAATGGGAATTCCCGGTCAACTCGATCACGACGATGTCGTTGCTGCCTATGGCAGCTTGATTGAAGCGTGCCAAGCCAACGGTAAATATGCCGGCATGGGCGGCGTTTATTCACCACCGGTCATGCAGCGATATATCGAAATGGGCGTGCAGCTGGTGCTAGCGGGTAACGATTTGTCATTTATGATAGAGGCCGCCCGCAATCGCGCGAACGAAGTCCGAGACATGCTCCGCTAGAGCACCGTCTTTCATTACGACACGGGAGTAACCACCTTGATCGACCTTTATACCTGGCCCACCCCCAATGGCCGCAAGGTCTCCATTGCGCTGGAGGAACTTGAAATCCCCTATAACGTCTTTCCGGTGAATATCGGAAATGACGAACAATTTGATCCAGATTTTCTGAAGATCTCGCCAAACAATAAGATTCCGGCAATCGTCGATCGGGACAACGGCCTCGCGCTGATGGAGTCCGCTGCCATTTTGATGTATCTCGCCAGAAAAGCGGGCCGCTTGCTGCCCACGGACGATGCCGAATACTGGGATGCGATGCAATGGCTGATGTGGCAAATGGCGGGCGTCGGTCCAATGCTTGGACAGATCCACCACTTTGTGCGTTTCAACCAGGGCAAGAGTGAATATGCCGAAGCCCGCTATCTCAATGAAGGCCGGCGTCTTTATGATGTCCTTGATGACCGCCTGGCGGACCGTGAATTCATACTGGGCGACTACTCGATCGTTGACATTTCGACTTGGCCATGGATTTCCCGCTTCAACTGGCAGACCATCGATATCCGGGAATTCTCCAATGTCGAGCGCTGGTATACCGCGATTGCTGCCCGACCTGCGGTGCAGCGGGGCTATCACGTCCCCAGTGAAACCACCCCTATACCTGTGCCCGGCGATGGAGCATGATGCCGCGGCGCATCACACGCGAGAACATACTCAGTGGAGAAGTCCGCCGCCACGCCATGGCACAAGCGTCTGATGGAACAAAGTTTCTGAGTGACGAAGAACGACGCGTCATTCTCGAGCGCATGTTGTCCTGCAAAATCTCTAATGCCCCTCTATGGGTATTCGGCTACGGCTCATTGATGTGGAATCCGGCAATCCATTACGTCAACCGGCAACCCGGCAAAATCTACGGCTACCATCGACGCTTCTGCTTGTGGTCGACGTTAGGGCGCGGTTCACCGGACAAGCCCGGCCTGATGCTGGCGCTGGATCGCGGTGGTTGCTGCAACGGCATCGCCTATAAAATTGGAGCAACCGCCGCCGTGACTGAACTTGACATCCTTTTCCGACGAGAACTGCTGACATTCGCTTATCGACCGACATGGACACGGCTGCATATCAACAGTAAGGAGGTCGTCAACGCGATTACCTTCGTAATCGACCCGCATCATGATCGTTACGCCGGTGATCTAAGCGAGGCGAGGACCGTGCAACTGATTTCCGAGAGCGCTGGCAGCCTGGGGCGCTGCTCAGACTACCTATTTGATACCCTCGGCTCGCTCGAAGCGGAGCGGATCTCCGACCGGCGCATGGCACGCCTCGGCCAACTTGTTAAGCGTTATCAAACAACCCATCGAATCGCCTAATGGCAAGCAAATAACCCTACCCTCACGGCTTCTGTTTCTTCCATCGCACCAGAAGAATCAACGGTAACGACAAGACCGCCGTGCCTACATAGAAGTAAAAGGAGTCGATATACCCGACCATGATCGCCTGGCGCGCCATTTCCTTGCTGATCGCGGCGAGTCCTTGGGTGGTCTCAATATTCCAGGCCCCCGCCGACCACGGCAGAGAAAATGCCTCATTAAAAGGTGTCACCTGGCTGGTCATCTCGCTGTAGCTGGTTTGTCTCATTCTCAGCACTACGGCGATGCTGAGCGAAATATGAATAGAACTGCCAATGTTGCGGAAGAAGTGATAGATGCCAGAACCTTCCGCCGTAAACTCGCCTTTTAGCGTTGAAAATGAAATCAGCGTCAAGGGCACCCATAGCAAACCGACTCCGAAGCCCTGCAGCCACAACGGTCCCACGATATCCCACAAACTGATGTCTGTCCCAAGGCGCGCCATCTGCCAACCGGCGACCAGCTGACAGCCAAATCCGAAGACGAGCAGGATTTTTGGATTAAACCGGCTCAAATAGATCATCAAGAAAAATGCAAATGCGGTTCCGGCGCCGCGCATGCCGAGGACGAATCCAATAATGGTATCCGGATAACCGCTGACATTTTTCAGCATCGCCGGTAGCAGTGTCATCGGGGTGAAATTAAGCATGCCGAACACCAACGTCAGCAGCATCCCCAGGGCAAAATTACGATCTTTAAACAAGGCGGGACGCAAGAACGGGCGCTCAGTCGTGAGGACATGTGCGATAAAAAGGTAGAAAGCAAAAGCCGTCAGAATGGCGTAGACAACAATCTCCGGAGAATCGAACCAGTCTGCCCGCTCTCCACGGTCTAAGCCCAACTGAACGCAGGCAATCGCGATAGACAAAGTCACCAATCCAGTCCAATCGAGGTGCACTGAGCCACTGCGCGGCCGGCTCTGAATCATGATCCACGCACCCACCAGGACTACGCCAGTGAACGGCAAGATCATGTAAAAAACCCAGCGCCAGTTATAGATCTCGCTCAGGTAACCACCAAGCGTTGGCGCGACCACCGGCCCCATCACCACGCCCAAACCCCATATGGCAATTGCAGGGCCGTGCCTGTGACGCGGGAAGCTTCCCTGTACGATGGTCTGGGTTACCGGCGCAAGGGGTGCACCGAAGGCACCCTGCAGCATGCGATAACCCACCAACTCGGGCAACGAATTCGCCAATCCACAGCCCAACGATGCCAAGCCGAACATGACCAGGCACCAGAGAATGAGCTGGCGTTCACCAAAACGCACAACCAGCCAGCCCGTCATCGGCGTGATGACGGCCGTCGCCACAATGTTCATCGTCACGACCCACGCCACTTGATCCTGTGTCGCAGAGAACGCGCCTTGCATTTGCGGCAACGACACATTGGCAATACTGATCGTCATCGCGTACAGAAAACAAACACCAGTGCATGTTGCGAGAATGAGCCAACGGCGCACTTCTGCAGAACGACTGGTGTCAGCGGCCAGGCTCTCGTACGGATCAATCATTCAGTATCACCAGCGGACCGATCGACCGGAAGAAAATACCGCAACACTGGCGGGACGGCTGCGATAATGTCTTCAGTGTGGGTTCACTCTAAGGCCGTCAACTCTTCAGGAGATCAGAAAACCGATTCAGCGCCTGCGAGATATTTTCAACACTATTGGCATAGGAGAAGCGCACGAACCCTTCTCCAAACGCGCCGAAACTGGTCCCAGCGACGGTTGCCACACCAGCCTCTTCCAGCAAGCGGTTCTGCACCGTGCGCGCATCCATACCGGTGTCGGCAATATTGGGAAATGCATAAACAGCACCCACTGGATTGCGGCAGCGAACCCCTGGCAAATCATTGAGACCTTCGACACAACCCTGTCGCCGCTCATCGAACGCCGCAACCATTTGCTCGACGGCGTCCTGGGGTCCTTGCAGAGCGGCAATCCCGGCATACTGCGCCGCGGCGTTTACGCACGAATGGCAATTCACAGCCAGGCGAATCGCACCGTCGACCAGGGCCTTCGGCCACACCGCATAGCCCATGCGCCAACCCGTCATCGCATAGGTTTTGCTCCAGCCGTCCAGCAAGATCAAGCGGTCTTCGAGCTCAGGATACCCCAGCAACGATGTGTGATGGTGTCCGTCGTACATCATCTGCGAGTAGATCTCATCACTGAGCAACGCGACGTGCGGAAAATCGGCCAATCCAGCCACCAGGCGGTCAATTTCCTCCTTCGGCACCGCTCCGCCGGTCGGATTTGCCGGCGAGTTGATGATCAGTAGCCGCGACCGTTCATTCAACATCCCGAGGACAGCATCCGCGTCGAATGAAAAGTTCCGCTCTTCCAGCAGTGGCGTGGGTACAGCACGCGCGCCAGAGAACTCGATCACCGATTCATAAATCGGAAACCCAGGGTTGGGGTAGAGAATCTCTACACCCGGTTCACCAAACATTAAAATCGCAAAAAACATTGTGACTTTTCCGCCTGGCACAACGACGATCCTGCCCGGGTCCACTTGCACACCACGCTGGCGGAGAATATCTTCGGCCACCGCCTCGCGCAGCTCAGGGATACCGGGCGATGGCGTGTAGCCGTGATGACCGTCCCTGAGCGCCTTGATGGCGGCGTCGACCACATGGCCTGGACTCTTGAAATCCGGCTGCCCAATGCCAAGATTGATAATATCGCGGCCCTCGCGCGCCAGCGCCTCCGCCCTAGCGAGGACTTCAAACGCCGTTTCCGTCCCCAGCCTGGCCATCTTCTCTGATAACTGCAGTGTCATGGTCCACTACCCGGTGCTCGTCCGAAAGCGATGATACCCGACGGCGCTCTTTCCCGGGGGAACAACCTGACCAGGCGATCTTGTACAAGCGACGGTTGACCGGTATAAGGTTATTGGTTGTAGCACCTCTCCATCACAATAGTTAAAACGCGGTACACCTAAATAAGAACGTGACACCGCGACCACAAACATCAGAGAGACGAAATGAAGCGCATTGATCATGACAAATTGCGTGCCGCAGTGCAGGCGGTGGTGACATCTGCCGGCAGCATTGGTGATGAACCCGGGCTCGTCGCCGACAATCTTATCTACGCCAATCTGACTGGCCATGACAGCCACGGCGTCAGCATTTTGCCGACCTATATGGACTGTGTACTGAACGGCGAACTCAAGCCCAATCAGCATGCTGAAATTATCAGCGATGACGGTGCGATGGTCGTGATCGACGGCCGCGCTGGTTACGGACAGGTGATCGGCGGCGAGGCAATGGATATCGGCATTGCGCGTGCCCGTGAACACGGAGTGTGCGTGATGGCGACGCGGCGTTCATTTCACTTGTGTCGCATCGGTGCGTGGGGGGAACGCTGCGCGGCGGCGGGCCTCGTATCGATGCACCACGTCAATATGTTCGGACACTTTCCCCTGGTCGCGCCCTTTCGCGGCAGCGATGCACGCATGTCGACGAATCCCTATTGCTGCACTTTACCAGCGTCATCAAATAATCCAGCTGTGGTGGTCGATTTTGCAACCAGCATCATCGCCATGGGCAAAGTCCGCGTTGCACGGAATAAAGGACAAACTTTGCCAGAGGGCATCCTCTTTGACGGCGATCGTCAGCCATCCACAGACCCCAATGCGATGTACGCCGAGCCGCGCGGCGCAATTCGCTCGATGGGCGAGCATAAGGGCTACTGCATGGGTCTGATGAACGAACTGTTGGCGGGCGCTTTTACTGGTAGCAAGACCTGCCGACCGGAAACGGACCACGACAATTACACCATCCTCAACAACATGCTCTCAATCATCATCGATCCGAGTCGTCTCGCTGGCGACGGTGGCTGGCAACACGAATTTGATGCGGCCATCGCCTACAACCGGGCATCACCACCGGAACATGCGGATCAGCCGATATTGATTCCCGGCGAACCAGAACGCCAGATGATGGCAGAACGCACTCGCGAGGGCATACCGTTGGATGATGAAACCTGGCGGCAGCTGCTAGATGCGGCCCACTCAGTTGGCCTCGGCAAAGAGGAATTCCTCTCACTGAGTGGTCAGCCCAATTAGGCAATGGATTATGAATTCAGCAGCGCTGGTCCCTACATCTGATTTTGTCGGACTAGAAGGCATCACACACCTGTGTACCGGTGGCGAGTCGCCCTGGCTTAAGCGGCAACGCACGGCCTATGAACGCTTCGCATCTTTAAAAAGCGCTTCATATGATGGGCGCAGTGAAATCTACGCACACGGTGAGCGTTGTCGCAACAAAATTGGTCAATTGTGGAATGCACCGGCCGAGCGTATCGGATTTCTACCCTCTGCTGCCGAGGGCATGAATTATCTCGCGCGCGGCATTCAATGGCATCCTGGCGACAACATCGTCACCACCAACCTGGAATTCCCGTCGGTCGCCTACGCGTGGAAGAACCTCGCCGCACAAGGTGTTGAGATCAGGTTTGTGCCACACCGGGATTGGATCGTTGAGGAAAGCGATCTGCTGGCTGCCGTTGATCAACGAACGCGGCTGGTCGCAGTAAGTCAGGTGAGTTTCTACACCGGCCAAAATCTAAATGTGACCGAACTCGCAGACGGCTTGAAAGGGCGCGATACGCTGCTGGCCATTGACACGACGCACGCATCCGGCGTCGTGCGGGTCGATGCGACGGCGGCCGAGCTTTGTGTCAGCTCCAGCTACAAATGGCTGCTTGCAACGCATGGTACGGCTCCGTGCTATCTGAGTGAACGGGCTGAAGAACAGACGCAAGCAACAAGCTTCGGCTGGCGCAACCTTGATGTATGGCCGAGCCAAGGCGCAGAGCGTCTAGCCGAAGTGAAGGAACACCCGATGCCACAGAAAATGGAAGCGGGCAATCCGGCAATGGTTGTGATTCTCTTCCTTGAACAAGCATTGGATCTGATACTTGAGATCGGTATCGAACGTATTGAGAATCATGCCCGTGATCTGTCGGAGCAGATCAGCGATGACCTGAACGCTCTGGCTCTGCCGGTCATTACACCGCGAGATCGGTGGCGGCGCTCGGGCAACACCTGTTTTCTCTTTGACGATGCACCGAAACTGGTGGCACAGCTTGCCGAGCACCGAGTCTACGTGTGGGGCGAATATGGCAGGGTGCGGGTCTCAGGGCACCTTTACAACAGCAGCAACGACGTCGCTAGACTGCAGGAAGTATTAAAAGAGGTGCTTCGTCAGTCCGTCTGCACATGACCCTTTGAAATAGTAGCCAAGACACTACCGTCTTTGTCGTAGCCAAAGCCATCCCACGAGTAACCGTCCTTGAACTCACCGACAAACTTTTGTCCATCAGGAGATGTGCCAGTGCCTTGGCCATGTTGCTTGCCATCTTTCCAACTCCCAACATACTGATTACCATCGGCATCGATCCAAGTGCCTTGGCCGTTAGGAATTCCATCAACTAACTCCCCCGTGTAAGTTCCATCAATCCCAATGGCATCTCGGTGAGTAATCGTACCCGTCGTGGTTAACTGACTCTTGCTTGAGGAATTTTCCGTAGCCACCGTCGTGCTTTCGGATGAAGGAATTTCCGCAGTCTTCTTCTCGAAGGTTTCCCCGCTAACAATGTCGCGAGCTTCCTTCCGGACACCCTTTGATGAGACCTTACCCTGGCCGTCCGCTCGTTCAGAAGTCGTCAGAATCGTCACTGCGGGGATCACGTCATCCGTGCGCCAGCGCTCGAGAATCTGCGCCCAGAGATCCGCTGGCAGGCGCATGCCTGGGTCGCTTGCAAAATGCAGTCCCAACGGATCATTGTCGGCATAGTAACCCTGGACTACTTCTTGCAGTACATTGCTGGCGCGATCGTTCAATCCCGGGTTGACTTCTTTGATAGCCTCTATTGTCTGTGTCGACAATGAAAGTACATAACGGGCCCGTCTATCACCTTGTGCGTTCGCTTTCTCCAACCAGCGCAGCGCTGTATCGTTATTCTGATCCACACCAACGCCTTGCCAATACATTTGTCCGACATAAAACTGCGACGTGGCATCACCAAGCTCTGCCAACTGCTCGTACAAATGAGCCGCTTCTTCAAAGCGACCCGATTTTCGGTAAGCGTTCGCCATAACTCTTCGCACTGGTGCTTTCCCTGACCGTTCATAAGGCGCCAGCAATCGAACCACGGTTTCGTAATCGCCTTGCTCGTAGGCACGCTGTGCCTCGCGCAACTGATCGCTCGAGTCGATTTTTTTAACATCCCCCTGCACCGACACACCACTTGAATGAGTGCCGTCGCCCGCGGCAGCAGAGGACAATTTAAATGGATCGATCTGGTGGCTGCCAATATCCATCGGCGGTTCGATGAATTGCACTTCTGTGTTCAACAGCTCTAACACTCCAGGAAGCGACTGCGTTGCGAACGTTGTCAGAATGTCAGGGACCGCCACTGGACTGGCGTTAGTCGTAGTCCACTGCAATGTACCCGGACCCGCCAAAGCTCCCTGAACCGCTTCAGTCAGCTGGGTCGATTTCGGCGTTGTCCGGCCAATAAACATTTCGGGCAGAACGACAAGCCCTTTTCTAAAAACCTCTTTTGATTGACCCGATTGCTCGGCCACCATCGCGTACACGGCATCAAACTTCGGCCAGGTCGACAGAGTCCATGAACTGCGATCCAACGAGAGCCACCAGAAATCTCCCTTGCCCGCGATGGCGTCCAGGAACTCCTGCGACGCAATCTCGCCATCGGCGACGTCTCGCCACTCATCGAAAATGTCTTTGGCCACCAACACTGTCACCGCAAGTTTGATCGCCGCCAACGATTCACTGATCAAGTGAACGTTCGTTGTCATCCTGAGCGCATCATTCGGTCCCTTCTTAGATAACAGAACCTGCCAAGCAGTACTGAAAGACAACTCGTCGACAGACAACTTTTGAAAAAACTGCTGCATCATCGGCGGCGCGTTTTTCCCGGGCCTGATACCCAAACCATCGAGTCTCCACTCTTGGCCTATGTCAAATTCATCAGTAAAGATTGTTGCGGACATAGGTGTGGCTTGAATTCGGAATCGCTCCAATAACACAACTGCCTGGTCAGTTTCGACCTCTAGCTGTTCAAGCTGAATCTGTGGCGAGCCATCATCACCAATCTCAAGACCGAATGATGCCAGTGAGGTCGTGCTCGACCCTTCTTGCTCAAAATGAATCCCTTTTAGGACCAATGAACTGCCGTGCAATTCCTTTAGAAGCCGGAACCACTCGGGCGACTTCACAATTGCCTCTAATTTTGCAGCCATTAATTCCGGGTCCGTATCAACAACTTCACCGAACAACATGGCTAACGTGGATACCGGCACATTATTGATGCTGACCCGATCAATACTCACTCCGATATCCGTGCCAACGATAACGACTAGCTTTTGGATATCTATCTCGAGAATTACCAGATCACCACTGGCTTGTGTACCGCTGCTCGATACCGTTACTTGATCAGCCGTCGCCACCAGATCCCCGGATTTGCCATAGACGCTGACGTCGGTTAGATCGCCATTCCATGACACGCTATCTAAATCACCCGACGACCAGCAGACCTTGGCTTCCTCAAAGCTCGAGCATTGTTGGTCAGCGGCGCCTGCGGGCAAATGAATGCCGAACCCCCAAGCACCAACTATGCCCGTCAGAATCAAAACAAAGGTTTTTCTCACGGCACCGTATTGATACAAACGAATCGTTTTAAACATGGTTTGATCTAAGACCAGAAATAGAGTGGGTATTGGTCAATAGTAGGAATAGTACCTGCTCGCGATGGTCTACTGTCAAATTCTGACTTGTCAGCGTGCAAGGATTCCACGATGCGTTCTGGTTTTGTGTGCGGATGATTCAGTGGTGTCGCCGAACTTCAAACTTCATAATTTTCTCGATCTTCGCATAGCCACCGTACTGCCCCGAACCGACACGTTTGACCACCTGGTATCGGGAAGGATCGACACTTTCGAGTATCCCTTCTCGCACATCACCACGCTTCGTCGTGATGCGGACTTTTTTGCCAATATAATCGGCCAGGCGCGATTTCGGTTTAATCTGCCATTTTGACCGTCCGACAGATGTGCTTTCCCCTTTCTCTACCGAATCGCTTTTTCTTTCTCCTTTGCTTTTTGTGCCACTGTCGTCTGATTTCCGGCTGTCCTTGTTGGCGGTGTCGGGTAACACTCGTTGGCCCGGACGAATCGCATCGTCGCTTGCAACAACTTCGCCGTTTAAGGTCACCGTCGATACTTTGATGGCCTGCTTTTCGATATCTATCGAACCGGTGAACTCTAAATCGCCAGACTCAGTAAACCACTGTGCAATTCCGTCACGTGCGCCCTCGCTGACGATATATCCAGCTTGCGCTAGAGCTAACTCTATCCCTAGGCCGACCCCTTTCGAGATATCGCGCTTATCCTCTACAATATTCCCTGCGTGTTTTAAACAATGAGCAAGTACTGCACTTATCGTCGAATTATCATAACCCTCCAGAGCGAGCTTAAATGGCCACTTGCTCGCCATCCACTGGTCGGCTCGCGAAAACGCCGGGGTGGTTAATGAAAACGTGTAGTCAATGAAGCCTGGACTTTTGCCCTGCAAATCCCATGCCAGATCGGAATCATCTGTCGAACTTTCAAACGACACTTGAACGCTGCCTGGTGCTGTTAACCATTTCCCCTCGTAGGTGGCCCCACATATTTCCGGAGCGACGTTTGGCGGTTTAATTCCTTCCATGCGCAATATCACGTGGCGCCAAAGACTGTCTGACGCATACATCTCTTCGATTCGCGACTGGCGGTCTTGAACATTGTCCGCCTGAGAGATGCTCTTTAAATGCCAAAACAACCGACCAAGATTTAAAATATTGCCATGGGAATAGGAGATGCGTTCAATGTTGAGAAAACCAATGTTAAGGCTACCAATCCGTAGACCCTCAAAACCAATAGCGCCGTCAAAATCGATAAACAACCGACGATATTCAAACCTAAACCCCTCGTACCCTGCCATGGCCGCCATCGCAGTGACGAATGTCAATCCTTGCTCGAGTTTGCCGTCCAGAATCTTGACCGCTACAAATTTTCCACCGAAGACGAGGATCGCCAGCGTAGCGATGGTAACGAGAAATTTCTTCATCTAATCATCCGGTAACGTTCGAACAATATTGGCTCTGCGCGCGTTGGCGAATCTTCTAAACACACAGGGTATAGCGATAATAGTACCTCATCGCACCCATCATCATGCCGGCACTGAACTAAAAGATCTCCAGGTTTAAGGTGCCGCTTTATTGCCCAGCATTGGGGAAGAACAACTGCTCTCCGTGCAACCTGTAAGACGCGATTGCGTGCTGTCCCTCGGGCCCCAGCAGCCAATCAATAAAGGTCTGGCCTGCATCCTTTTTCACATGAGGATGCTTCTTTGGATTAACCAGTACGACGCCGTACTGGTTTGCAAGTTCTGTACCCCCTTCGAAGAGTATTGAAAAGTCAGCCTTGTTGTTGAAGTCAATCCACGTCGCACGGTCAGTAAAACAGTAAGCGTTCATGCCCACGGCAATATTCAAGGTGGCACCCATGCCACTTCCTGTCTCCCGGTACCACTGCCCACTGGCTCCTGTCAGGTCCACGGATGAACTCAGCCACAGCTGCTTTTCCCTGATGTGCGTACCCGAATTATCACCACGCGAGACGAAGACTGCGTGTTGCCCTGCGATGCGTCGCAGCGCATCACTGACTGAAGATGCAGTACTGATCGAAGCCGGGTCCGTCAAAGGACCGACGAGGACAAACTCGTTGTACATGACGTTAAAACGCGCAACACCGTAACCTTGATTGACGAATTGTTCCTCCGCCTCAGGGGCATGCGCCAGCAGCACATCGCCGTCTCCTTTTGTCGCATTGCGTATTGCCTGTCCAGTGCCGACCGCTACGACATGCACGTCGATTCCGGTGGCTTTCTTGAATAACGGCAATATATAGCTGTAGAGGCCGGAATTCTTGGTCGACGTGGTCGACTGCAGGATAATCGATGCATCCGCTGACCAAGCTGGTCGGCTTGCAAAGATAAGCAACGCGAGCATCACAATGCTGGTCCAAAGCACGATGGCTCGCTTCATGACGGTTAGCATCTTATGTGTTTCTCCTGCGGTCGCACCCTTCATTGATCAGGTGCCGCAACCTCCTTTTTGCTGCATACACCGGCAAACCTTAACCGTTTTTGCTCGGCTCAACGATGGATGCCGCCAATTGGTCACGCAGCAATCGCTTGAGGACCTTGCCCGATGGGTTACGTGGCAGGGCGTCGATCTTGACCAATTCTTTCGGAATTTTAAATGGCGCCAAAGCGTCACGGCAGTGTGCCTGCAGATCAGCCAAATCGAGCACTTGTCCGGGCTTTGTTACGACGAAGGCGACCGGTGCCTCGCCCCATCTCTGGTCGGGCTTACCGACGACGGCTGCTTCAAGAACCGCCGGTATTTCATAGAGGACACGTTCGACTTCTGAGGATGCAATATTCTCGCCGCCAGAGATAATGAGATCTGTCCGTCGGTCTGTAAGAAAAAGGAATCCGTCTTCGTCCAGATAACCCGCATCACCGGACCTCAACCAGCCATCGGGCCAAAACGCCTGCTTTGTCCGTTCTGGATCCCGCCAGTAGCCGCTGGTTATTTTGTCACCGCGCATACAGATTTCCCCTTCTTTTCCTGTCGCCACACGAACACCTGTGTCATCACGGATCTCAAGTTCTCCAAACGAGAGCACCCGCCCGGTAGAGCCAATCTTTTCCAGCTCGTAGCCCGCTTGCATCATGGTATCGCCCGACAAAGTCTCAGTCATTCCATACGCATCGATGTAACGGGCATTCGGAAAAGTCTCGACGAAACTTCTAATGCGTGATTCTGGCGTCCGTTCACCACCGCCAATACACCACTTAAGCGATGATGCATCGTACTGTCCCGGATCTTCGAGTGACAATATCGCGTTGCTCATGGCAGGTGGCAGCCAGATGCCCGAGACACGCTGTGCCGCAATCATCCGCATAACCTCAACCGCATCAAATTCACGTAACAACACGATCGTTCCGCCGACCCACAACGTTGATATACCCGGCAAATCAAAAGCACCAACGTGATACAGCGGTCCAACCACGCCAATACGATCTTCAGCCCTCAATTGCAATGCAATAACATGATCAATATTTTTCCAATACAAATTGGCATAAGAATGAACAACCCCTTTGGGCCGGTCCGTGGTGCCTGAGGTGTACATCAGTCGAAAAAGATCGCTGCCGGCGCGGCCATGCATCGACGGAGCATCATTTGTACCGGCTGATAAGACCATAGAATCCCGCTGCATTGCTGCGTCGAGACAAACAACAGGAGCCTCCAGGTCGGAGCTCTTATCAATGAATTCATCGTCGCACATCAACATCACGGCGCCCGCGTGATCAGTGATATACGCTATTTCAGCCGCTGCCAGACGATAGTTCAGCGGCAACACAACAGCGCCAATATGGCTCAGCGCAAAAACGATTTCCAAAAATGCAGGGCTGTTTTTCATCAACAACGCAACGACTGTATCCGCGTCAATCGATTGTTCTTGCAACCACCCCGCCATAGAGAGGGCGCGTTTGTAGAGTTCGCGATAACTTATCGCATGGTTTTCGTAAACCAGCGCGGCACTATTGGGACGCACTTTCGAATGAAACTCAAGAAATTTTGTTAGATTCTGCATAGTGCTGATTGAAATATGCTACTTACCAGACGACAGCAGGCATCAACTGCACTCCTCTTTATAAACAAATTCTCTTCCACACATCCAGCACCACATCTAGCGACAGATCAAATACGCTTCGTTCTAAAGCATTATGCAAAGTACACATGTTTTGATCACCGGCGGCGCGAGTGGTATCGGACTCGCCACCGCACAACGCTTCCGAGAAGACAATTTTAAAGTCACCTTGGTCGATGTTGTAGAGTGCAATAGGCAAGCAGAAGAAATCGGGGCACACAGTGTTGCCCTCGATGTACGTGACGAACGTGCAATAGAGAATCTTGCCACCCAACTGGACGAACAAGATGACTTGGTCAACATCCTAGTAACCTGCGCTGGTTCATTGCAACGACCGCTCTCGCCTGGTGAACTGAGCTGGCAGGAATGGGACCTTATCCAGAGCGTTCACCTGCGCGGAAGCTATGCTTGCTGCAGAAGTTTTGGTGAGCGGATGGTGCGTTCGAGAAACGGCGGCGCCATCGTGTTGGTGTCGTCAATCTCAGGCCTGCGTTCTTCACCACTTCATTCCTACGGGCCTGCCAAAGCCGCCATTATCCAACTGACACGGACACTCGCAGCACAGTGGGGCTTACAGGGCGTACGTGTAAATTGTGTGGCACCAGGATTTACCGCAACACCCGCACTCCACCGCGGGTTTGAAACCGGGACGCTCCGGCAAGACACTCTTGAATCACAATCGGCTCTGGGTCGACTGGTCGCGCCGGGCGAAGTTGCTGATGCGATTGCTTTTCTTGCCTCGCCGGCGGCGTCAGGCATTACAGGGACAACACTGCCGGTAGATGCCGGTCACCTCGTCGCATCGGACTGGGATGTCTACGGCGGCCTTGGGCACCGTTGAAATTTGCTCATTACGGCTAAGGGCGGTATTTCTTGTCCAGTATCGTTCAATGCTTGACTCGACGCCTGCCGTATCCCTACCAATACTGTGGTCAGAATTTTATGTCGTAGCCGTTAGACAATGGTATCGATGGTACACATTCGATTGCCCTCTCCCGAACAAACGCTAAACTTCCAATGACAACAACTCCGTCCAAAATGGGAACCCGGTTATGAAGGCATTAATTCTAGCGATGATATTAATCACGTTACCTACCAAGGTTTTTGGATGGAAAGCAGCGGATCCCTTCCCGCACGCTAACGATAGTTGCAGCGCTTTGATCTCAAAGCTGAGCACGAAGGATGAAGCGGCACGGGGCGCAACGGCAGTTTGGCTGTGGGGTTGGCTGGCTGGTTATATGAATGGATGGAATACCCTTACCCAAGGCACACACAAAAGCAGCGACCTGCCCAAGCTGCCTTTTCCGCTGGCCGCTCTCGACCTGAAGTCGGCAGGCGCCGCCCTGACGGGCCATTGCCGGGCCAATCCATCGGAGGGTATCGGGGAAGCCACCTTGAACGCTGTCATTTTCCCTGCTTTAGATAAACAGAAATCACTCGGTGCGGATCCAGGACAATGGAAAAAGTGACCAGGTGACTATTGAATAAAGAGTTGCCTGTATGTCCAGGATGTCTGCGCAATGACCTCTGCATCTGGTACCGCCTAGAGCGGTTTCGCGGTTCTGCTATTGCAGCGTAGGGATGGTCAGCACAAGCGGCTATACTGACCTGACCGATTTGTTACAAGTATTATCCAATCGACAGACTCGCGAGGAGGCGATATGAATCTCGGTCTATTTATGATGCCGTTGCATCCACCAGAGAAAGATCGCACACAATCATTTGATGAGGACGCCGAATGCGTCATCTGGGCCGATCAACTCGGCTTCAAAGAAGTTTGGGTCGGACAACATCACACCGCAGGATGGGAACCCATTCCTTCCAACGATCTGTTCATTGCCCATATGCTCCCGCAGACACGCAACATACGATTCGGGACCGGCGTCTCGATCATCACTCAACACCATCCTGCCAATGTCGCGGTCAGACTGGCTTATCTCGACCATCTTTCGCGCGGGCGCCTGAGCTGCGGATTCGGCCAAGGTGGCGTACCGACCGATTGGAGTTTGTTTGATTTACCAGATCCTGGCACACAAGGCCTGATGACCCTCGAAGCGATGGATATCATCTTGAAACTGTGGCAATCGGACGAGCCATTTGAGTTCAATGGGGATTACTGGAATGTCACTCTGAAGGAGAAGATTCCTGAGCTCGCACTTGGAGAAATGCTGAAACCTTACCAACGTCCCCACCCGCCAATTGCAATGAGCATCGTTAGAGAAAAATCAATGGCGGCAAAAACTGGCGGCGAACGCGGATTTATCCCGATCAGCATCAACCTGGCGCCATCTCATAAGGTCAAGACTCAATGGGACACCTACAGCGAAGGGGCGACTGGTGCAGGACACTCTGCCGACCGATCGAACTGGCGAATATCGCGCAGCATTTACGTTGGCGAATCAGACGACGCTGCCAGATCACACGCACTAAATAGCGCGTTCGCAGATTCCCTCGTCTACCTGAAAGGCATGCTCTCTCTTGCCGGCATGCAGGATCTCATGAAAGAGGACATCGATATGCCAGATGATGCCGTGGACGCGGAATACCTGATTGACAACATAGCGATTGTCGGCAGTGTGGACACCGTGACAACAAAACTGCACAAGCTCTACGAGCAAACGGGCGGATTCGGCAACCTCCTGATGATTGCGCATGACTGGGACGATCGGGACAAAATGCGTCAGTCGATGAAATTAATGGCTGAAGATGTTGTCCCACAACTACCCTGAAGTCAGGGTATGTCAGTCGGCGCTCACTCTGGCCAGCGCACTGTTTATTTGATCGGGTGTGGATCACAAGTCGATTTACATTTCTATCAGCACACAGACCACCACACTGCCACCCTCTTGATCGACAGTGCCAGACCAAACGACTTTGCCGATAGATAAATAATTATTGAGCGAAGCTAAACCATCAACGTTGTCTGAATACTGTCGAGGATGGTATCTGCTGAGGAAGATGTAATCGACCTGGTTTTCTTTCACAAAGGCCGCGGCCTCTTCAATACCTAAGTTCACTGACAGTTGCACAGATCTCCTATTGGAAAACAGGCTAACGTACATCGGGGAAAACCAGGCCACTACCGCATCGGGCTCGGTAATCGATCCGACATGTTTGAGTCCCTCGATAATGGTTAACTCTGTTCGTGCTTTGAACTCTGCACGATGCGACTCTATCGTCTGATAGTACGACGTCACGTAGCGATAACCTGCAACCTCTGCGCTGTTGGAAAGCTCGTATCGTGCGAGGACAAATGCACCACCACCCATCGGTGTGACGACAAATATTCCACACAACAGCACGTGCAGGGCAAGTGATGCTCTGCCGTTCTTTGAGAGTCCCACAATTCGCTGTATGCCTGACACCATGAAAATGAGCAGCAGTGGAATACATGGATAAACCAGTCGCCACATCTGCCCGCCCGCAGACCCCCAACACAACAGAACCAAAAGAAATACAACAAGATAAGCTGCTTCTGCCTCACCATGTCGAAGTCTGAAGCCAACATCGATGAGGGCAATGATCAGCATCAAAAATACCAAATAGAAGGTGACCCCACCTTCTATCGGCCAATGATGGATCAAGGCACTCAGCACACCCTCCCAAATCTGAACGGCTTGAAATACCAGCAGGTTCGTCATTTCACTTAGTCCTGACTGGCCTAGTTCTCGCAACAACCCAGACCACAGCGCCAGATAGTGTGAGTCCCCTTGTACTGGTGATAGAGCACCCCACAAAATCATTACGATCACTGCGACCGCCGAGGCAAGGGTCCACCGCCATCGATACTCGCGCCAACGGGGAGCCAGGACCCAACACGATGCCAGCATCGCCACCACCATCGCCAAACCAATTGACCGCGTTAAGACCAGCGCGACCAGTGCGAGCGCCAGCAAAGCGAACTGCCAAGGCCCGCGCTTCTCTCGCCGCAACGACAGGAAAACGCCCAGTGAAATCGCTAAATATTGATTCTCACTGAGTATCCCGAGCAGGTTTATCCAGCTAGCGGGCGTCACAAGGAAGCCAATGACCACCACTACTGCCAATCCTTTTGAGGCCAGCATTTTCCTGGCAAGGCAATACAACAGTAAGCAAGCAATCAGAAACCAGATGGCTACAACGCGGTGCGCCCAAAGATAGTCGGCAGAGGCACCAGACAGTGCCAGCACCAGAGAAAATAGGGGCGGGTACGATTGCTGTAACGCAGCCTCCCTGATGATTGGTGAGGCCTCATGATAGGGTGACAACCATTCGGCCATCAAAAGATAGCTGACGTTGTCGCTGCCGAGCGAACTGATCTGATCGGTACTGACGAAGACCATGATGGCCACACTCGCTGCCGCCAAACTGAACAACAGTAATACGGTCAATCCGACACTGTAGAGTTTTTGCGTCATCGCGCAGCGTCAGCAGCGGATTACAAGCTTGTATGGACTCGTGACCCCATCACAAGAACTTCTCTGTATCACTGCACTACTGTCCAGGGGCTCAGTACAGTAAACCATCCACCACCACAAGGACTGATAGCAGTGGGTTAGCCTAGTTGGCGTGCTTGAAAACACCGTCCAGATAGGTTCCCTTGACCTCTCCGGATGGTAGATATCCCGCGCCGCTCCAGCGAACACCGTCTTTCCATTCGCCGGCGTACTTACTGCCATCAGCCCATGTGTAGATGCCCACTCCATGCATCTCGTTGTCCTCATAGAAACCAACATACGTGTTGCCATTGGTCCATTTCGAGGTGCCGTGGCCGTGCTTCTTCCCCGCCTTGTAAGTACCGGCGTAGCTACTTCCATCGGTCAATGTCAGAGTGCCTCGGCCGTGCCAAAGGCCAGCCTTCCATCTGCCTTCATACCTGCCGCCGGGCCAATCTAAAGTACCCCAACCATGCTGCAGTCCTTCCTTCCATTCGCCGGCGTACTGGTACCCCCCGGTATCGGCCCAAGTGCCTTCGCCATGCGGCAGACGATCCTTCAGTTGGCCGCTGTAACTGCCACCCTCATAGTCGATCGTTGCTGTCTCGCCATACGCACAGTGAACAAAGGACAAACACAATAAAAAAAACAATGTCAGTCTCTTCATCTCACCACCGTATGGCTATGGCGCCGCGGCCTGAAAGCACTACAACACTTAAGCGTTAGAACGGCTCGCCTATGGCCGTCTAACAGCACACAATTCAAGGTCGCTCGCTTATACAAGTCGTCACTTCGCTTTTCTAAGTTCCACCGCGTTTCGTTGAGCGGGTGGTTGTAACCCGGAAGGCAGCGGTTCGCTAGGTCGATTCTCAAAGCGCGGATTCAGCTCTTCCCAACTCATTCGTCCTCGCGAAATCTTTTTATCCGGCTTCTTCGTTTTAGTCACTTCTAAACGAATCGAACCATATCTTTCAGTAACAGCGGTCACCCGAGTATCACCTGCATGTGCCGGCGCCCCCGGATTGAATCGATCAGGCCCTAGTTTCCGTCCGGCAAAACCGACCCCTTTCTGTTGTCCTGCATTGACACCGTGAAATGCATCCTTGCTGGTCAAAAGCTGATCGCCGTTGATATCAAAGGCCGCGTCATCCGGGCTGCCCCCGTTGAGCGTTTTAACGACCATCTCCCATCCTCCACTCAGATTTGAATGCTTCCTTGGAATCAGAGTGTTGAAATAGACCAAATCACCGAGCACCAGCGACCGGTATATTACGCGCTCCTGCTCTGCCGGCAAATCGATATACCAGCCGCTATGCCCCCCCGCACCACCCGCTCGCTTTGATGCGTAGTCGACCTTTAAGTGCGGGTCCGTCACTCTAGCCTTGTTGTTATTCAGCAAAAACTTTTGAGACACCAGATGTTGCCGCTGAAGAGCGCCTCGCCCACGATCCCAAACACCGTAGAAGGCTTGTTTCGAGCTTTGCACCTTCTCTGACTCTTCCCGATAGGTACCGGTGCCGAATAACACCATCAAATTTGTATTGCTAGGGTCCTCGATGGTCGGATGACGAATCACGGACAGGCTTGTCGTGATCGGCTGGCTCTCGCCCGTTGTGAATAGCGGTTTTCCCTTGAACTCGGGTGCGATACCCCAATCGTTTGGATTTGAAGAACTGACGTCGAACACCCATAAATTGCCGTATAGATCACCTGCGTAGATTCGGTCGGCTATGCCATTGCCGTCCACGTCACCCACCGTTACGGAAGACAACCCATTGTTCCGGGTAGCGTCCACTGTTCCCACTGGAATTCGCCAGTAATTTTTGTTCAAAGCCCACGAACCATCGATTCCACCAGCGATCGATGCGATAAACAGCTGTGCTTTACCACTATCTTTGTCAGAGTACGCATTATCGAGTGTATCGCCATTGCCAAAGATGACCATTGCCTCACCGTTGTTCATCTGCGCCGCCACCGGTTGGCTATAGCTATAACCCATGTGCGGATCATCCGCATTGTGCACAGCGCCTTGGCTGGTTCTACAACCCTGCTTATGACAACCCATGAACTCCCATAGCACGATCTCTTTGGCATTCTTTTCCGAAAAACCTGCCGGGTCCGTCACATCCAGCGCAAAGATGCCTCGACCGCCCCGATTAAGCGAACCAAACAAGAGCGTGCGCCAACCTTTTCGACCGCTTGATAACTTCACATCAAACACCGCCGGTGTACCATCGACATAGGCGTTTCGTGACTGATTGGGATCGGTCAGGCTGTGCCAACCACCTGTTAGGCCTGTGCCATTGAGACTCGCTGGCAGGTAGGCCAGCAGTTCCTTGCCGGTATCCGCATCAAACCCGTGCAGGAGACCATCGTTACTACCTGCATAAACCACTGTCGGGCGTGTTTTAACTCTGTCTTTAAACGAAACATAATCCGCACTGTGACCCAGATAAGGCTCACCGACTACCACCGGTGCCGAATGGCCAAATTCCCCAAGTGGCCCTGCTGCATCACGCTTTTGAAACTTGTAATGGGATAATCGGTCTGTGTAATTTAATTCTTCGGTATGAAGTCTCAGGTTTTTCCAATCACGCGGACCTTCGTGCTTTTTCTCGCCCCGTATATACATCAACCGTGCACGAGCGATTTCATCAGTGGCCCACCAAGTGTCTTCAAAATGGTTGCCTTTCAGGTCATAGGTCAACTTGTCAAATTTGGAAGTTGCCGTGTACGCTGCCGATCGCAACGGAGCGAATTTCTTTTTCACGGCTGCGTCCAGAGCGCCACAGGAGTCTGCCGTCATTCCCTCTAACGCCTTAATAACCCGTGGCACAAGCTCCTGAAAATAAACGCAGTGACCGACTTCATGACTGATTAAGCGGCGCATATCAGCGCCCCACCCATTGGCCCCAAATGAATGAACGGGAAAAGTCTGCTGCCACGTCGGCATATAGATGCGGCAGTCGTATCCAGCCGTGGCCATGGCGACTCTGCAACGACCCGCATCAGTGTATGACCAATATTGGTAAGTAGGTGTCGTGTAAATGACCGCGGCTGCCCAGTCGGGGATGTGAGGATCAACAACCCTTAACTTTCGCAACAACTTCCCAGAGTCAGTCCAAAGATCCGCCCAGCTCCCAGCGCCTTTTCTGACCCCACAGGTAAAGGTGATCTTGCTCGGCTTGTTCGGGCTATCAGTGTTAGCGACGACAATGTCCGACGGGCAAGTACCATCAATGAGTTCGGTCTTGAAACTCGCTTTGATTGGATCATTAAAATATTTCCAGCGAGCAATCTTCAGATCATCTCTCTGCGCCCACGGAAGATCAGTCCAGCGAAACGGGACACCCTGCCGGCTCCGCCCATTCCATGTCAGCATGACGCGTTTGTCGGGAACGACGCCCGATAACTCTGACTGCGCCTTCCACAGCGGCGTCGAATGTATGTCGCCATCAGAGTTGATCGACAACGCCCACAAATCACCGGACAACTTGTCCGGATGGCTCGACGCCACATAGACTCGCGATGGCTGTCCCTTTGAGTCATAAGAAAATGCAACATGGCTTCCGGCTCTTGCCGCAGTTGGTACCGAAGGATAATGCTTATACTTTTTCTGTTCTCGTAATTTTAAGACTTCTTTCGTGATCTCAGACAATGGTCTTTCTTCGGACACCTCACCCAGATAGTGGGACTGGACAATCGTTGGCAACAAGATAACGCCGGCATCATTTGGCGGTGGTTGGTGAAACGGCCTTCGCCGTGCGCCCTTGGAATAGACCGCAACGACGCTACCGTCCTGGCAATCGTAAGCTTTACCATTCCAGAGGGTGCCACCTCTAAATTCGCCCACGTACTTTTCCGGGTTACTTTTTGATTTGCAGTCGGCATCCTCTCCCTTACCATGCCTTTTGTTGTCCTTGAATTCACCGACATACTTCCGACCATCGGCCCAGGTCAAGGTTCCCTTACCATGCCGCGTCCAGCCCTTGTATTCTCCAACGTACTTACTACCATTCTTCCACGTGTAGATGCCCTTATAGAAAGTACCATCCTTCCATTCACCCTCGTACTTATCCCCCCAGGTGTAAGTAATGGTTCCCTTGCCATTCATAACATGGTTTATGAATTCACCAACATACTCGTGTCCAGAGTCCCAGGTGTGAGTCCCTACCTGGTACCAATAGCCATCCCTGAATTCCTCCTTGGTGAACTTGTATCCTGCATAACAAGTGATGCACGCCGAAGCAGTCGTTGAGAAAGAGAAAATCATTAACAAAATCGGGACCAAAAGAATTTGTCCGCGAAAGGCACTGCGCACTAGATCGAACGACACTCGAGGCATAGTGTTTCCCATGAATACAGCAGCTAAGAGACTATGTAATAACCTTAGAGGCTTAACAATCGAACATCAAATACCCCACTAATGCCACCATTGACGATACTTACTGGTGGGTAGGCGCTCATCCCTCTTTGAAACTTAACGTCTGCCTATGCGAATTCTTGACCCTATGCTGCCCTCAAACACAAGATTGCCGGAATTACATGAATTCGCCATTCAGTCGTGCTTTGTAAGGTCACGTGAGTA